>NZ_JBHVDI010000003.1:0-65923 GCF_042802875.1 Kocuria sp. NPDC057446
GTCCACCGCAGCGGTGGACCCGGCCCTCGCCCGTGCCGCGGGAGTTCGCCGGGACTACTTCTTGCCCTGGTCGGCGACCGCCTGGATCGAGCTCGCGGCGGCCTCGGGGTCGAGGTACTCGCCGCCGGCCACGACCGGGCGGAGCTCCTCGTCGAGCTCGTAGTAGAGCGGGATGCCCGTGGGGATGTTCAGCGCCGCGATGTCCTCGTCCGAGATGCCGTCGAGGTGCTTCACCAGGGCGCGCAGGGAGTTGCCGTGCGCGGCGACGATGACGGTGTGCCCGGCCCGCAGGTCGGGGACGATCTCCTGCTCCCAGTAGGGCATGAAGCGGTCGAGGACGTCCTTGAGGCACTCGGTGCGGGGCGCGTTCCCGACGTCGGCGTACCGTGGGTCGCCGGCCTGGGAGTATCGGTCGGAGTCGTCGAGCTCGGGCGGCGGGACGTCGTAGGAGCGGCGCCAGGTCATGAACTGCTCGTCGCCGTACTCGTCGCGGACCTGGGTCTTGTCCTTGCCCTGCAGCGCACCGTAGTGGCGCTCGTTGAGCCGCCACGACCGCTTCACCGGGATCCAGTGCCGGTCCGCCCGGTCCAGGGCGAGGTGGGCGGTGGTGATCGCCCGGCGCAGGAGCGAGGTGTGCAGGACGTCCGGGGCGATCCCCTTCTCGACGAGCAGCTCACCGCCGCGGACGGCTTCCTCCCGCCCCTTCTCGGTCAGGTCCACGTCCACCCACCCGGTGAACAGGTTCTTCTCGTTCCAGTCGGACTGCCCGTGCCGGAGCAGGACGAGCTTGTGCGGTGCTGATTCGGTAGCCATGGGGCCATTCTTCCACCCGGGCGGCGGCGCGGGACAAGCGGGCGTCCCGGGCGTCCCGTGTCGCGGGACCGGGGGCCGCGCTCGGGGACGGACGGTCGGTCACCAGTTGTTGGGGCCCTTGGACTCCAGGCCGACGGCCGGGCGGACGTCGGCGAGGTAGACGCCCACGGCCGTGCCGGCGATGAGCAGCACGAACAGGCTGGGCCGCAGCAGCAGCAGGGTGAAGACCGTGAACGCGAGGGAGCCCCCCGTGAGCGCGAGCCAGAAGCCCTTGGTGCGCTTGAAGGCGCGCTGGAACTGCACCGGCGCCTTGGTCAGGCAGTCCACGAAGGCCCACACGGCCAGGCCGGCGACGACCAGCGCGAGCGCGATGTCGATGAAACGCACGAGATAGAAGACCCAGGGAATGTCCACGCCGCCCAGCCTACCGGTCGATCGCGGACAGGGCGCGGTCGAGGTCCTCCCACAGGTCCTCGACGTTCTCGATCCCCACCGACAGGCGCAGCAGCGTCTCCGGAACGCTGTGCGGCTCCTCGTGGTGCCGGCGCCGCCGCTCGATCAGCGACTCCACCCCGCCGAGCGAGGTCGCCGGGGTCCACACGCGCAGCGCGTCCACGGCCGCCTCCACGGCGGTCACGCCCCCCGCGGGCACGATCGCCACGATCGAGCCGAAGCCGTCCATCTGTGCGGCGGCACGCTCGTGCCCGGGGTCCCCGGGCAGCCCGGGGTAGCGGACCTCGCACACGGCCGGGTGCCGCTGGAGACGGCGGGCCAGCTCTCCGGCGGTGGCCGCGGACCGCTCCACGCGCACCGCCAGGGTGCGCATCCCCCGCAGCGCGAGCCACGCCTCGAACGGGCCCGGGACCGCGCCGTGCAGGGTGCGGTGCCCCTTCAGCCGGGCCCGCAGCGCCGGATCGGAGGTGACGGCGGCCCCGAGGACGACATCGGAGTGCCCCGCCAGGTACTTGGTCACGGAGTGCACCACGATGTCCGCCCCGTGCACCAGCGGGCGCTGCAGGAGCGGGGTGGCGAAGGTGTTGTCCACGCACGTGAGCACGCCGCGCTCGCGGGCCGCCGCGAGCAGCCCGGGGAGGTCGGCGACCTCCAGCATGGGATTGGTGGGGCTCTCGAGCCAGAGCAGGTCCGCGGCGTCGAGGGCGGCCACGACGTCCGCGGTGTCCGTGACGTCCACGGTCCGCACCGTGAGCATCCCGCGGGACTCGAGGTCCGCGGCCAGGGCCAGGGAGCCCTGGTAGCTGTGCCGGGGCAGCACGAGGCGCCCGCCCGCCGGGACGAGGGAGAGCACCGACGCGACGGCGGCCAGCCCCGAGGCGTAGGCCAGCGCGGGCAGCTCTGCCCGCTCGAGCCGCGCCAGCACGTCCTCGAGGTCCTCCCACGTGGGGTTGCTGGAGCGCCCGTAGGTGCGGTCCTCGCCGTCGAGCCCGCCGGAGCCCCGGTAGGTGGAGGTCAGGACGATGGAGGGGCCGACCGGCGCGTCGTGCTCCGGTGCGGGCCGCCCGCCCGCGACCAGCACGGTGTCCGGGCGGAGGTCGGCGGAGCCGTGGGCGGACGGGATCTCGGAGCGCGCAGTCATGGCCCCAGGCTAGCGGCCCGCGGCGTCCCCAGCCGCGCGCGCACGGGCGGCGCTGTCCGGGCGGGTGGCTAGGCTGGGTCCGTGACCACCCGCCCGGCCCCCGCCCCGCCGCCCGTTCCCGCCCCGGAGCCCGCCCCCGCCGCGTCCTCCCGCGCGGTGTCCGCGCGCGGGCTCTTCGTGGTGTTCGAGGGCGGGGACGGCGCCGGGAAGTCCACCCAGGTGGGCCGGCTCGTGGACGCCCTGCGCGCCGCGGGCCACGACACCGTGCGGACCCGGGAGCCCGGCGGGACCCCGCTGGGCGAGCGGGTGCGCGAGCTGGTGCTGGACCCGGCGCACGGGCCCGTCGACGCCCGCGCCGAGGCCCTGCTCTTCGCCGCGGCCCGCGCCGCCCACGTCGCCCAGCTCATCCGTCCCGCGCTCGCCGCCGGGCGGACCGTGGTGTGCGACCGCTTCGCCGACTCGTCCGCCGCCTACCAGGGCGCCGGGCGCGGGCTCGGCCTGGACCGCGTCGCGGAGCTCAACGCGTGGGCCACGGCCGGGCTCGTCCCGGACGTCACCGTGCTGCTGGACGTCCCGGCCGGGACGGGCCGGGCCCGCCGGGAGGCCCGTGACGGCGCAGCGGGCGACCGCCTGGAGACCGAGCCCGACGCCTTCCACGACGCGAACCGCGCGGCCTTCCTCGAGCTCGCCGACCGGGCCCCGGAGCGCTACCTCGTGCTCGACGCCACCCGGCCGGCCGAGGAGCTCGCGGCCGCCGTGCGCACCCGGCTCGCCGGGCTCCTCCGGTGCGCCCCGGCCGCGGAGGTGGGCGCGTGAGCGTGTGGGACCAGCTGCTCGGCCAGGACGCCGTGGTGGCCCAGCTGCGGCGCGCCGCGCAGGAGGACCGGCCCACCCACGCCTGGCTGTTCACCGGCCCGCCCGGCTCCGGTCGCTCCAACGCGGCCCTGGCGTTCGCCGCGGCCCTGCTCTGCGAGCAGGAGGACCCCGCCGAGCGCGGCTGCGGGCAGTGCCACGCGTGCCGCACGGTCCTCGCCAGCTCGCACGCGGACCTCACCCACTTCGTCACGGAGAACCCGCAGATCACCATCGAGGAGGCCCGCGAGCTGGTGGTCCGCGCCCAGGACCGGCCCTCGGTGGGCCGCTGGCGCGTCATGGTGGTCGAGGACGCCGACCGCATGGCGGAGCGCACCTCGAACGTGATGCTCAAGGCCATCGAGGAGCCCCCGCCGAACACCCTCTGGCTGCTGTGCGCGCCGAGCCCCATGGACGTGCTCGTGACCATCCGCTCCCGCTGCCGTCCGGCCACGCTGAAGGTGCCCGCCGTGGAGGACGTGGCCGAGCTGCTGATCCGCCGGCACGGCGTGTCCCGCCCGCGCGCGGAGGAGAGCGCCCGGCTGGCGCAGTCCCACGTGGGGATCGCCAAGCGGCTGGCCCTCTACGACGACGCCCGCACCCGGCGGCAGGAGGTCGTCTCGATGCCGCTGAAGCTCGCCGGGGTGCCGGATGCGGTGCGCGCCGCGGACCGGCTGCACAAGATCGCCGTGGAGGAGTCCCAGGCGGACGCCGAGTCCCGCAACGAGGCGGAGCGCAAGCAGCTGCTCGTGGCCCTGGGCGCCCCGGAGTCCGGCCGGGTCCCCCCGGCCATCCGCGGCGCCCTCAACCGGCTCGAGGCCGATCAGAAGCGCCGCTCCCGGCGGATCCAGACGGACACCCTCGACCGCTTCCTCATCGACCTCACCACCTTCTACCGCGACGTCCTGACCCTCCAGCTGCGCACGGGCTCCGCCCTGGTCAACGAGCACCTGGCCCAGCAGCTCCAGGACCACGCGTCGAACTCGACCCCCGAGCGGACGCTGCACCGCATCGACGTCATCAGCCGGACCCGGGACCGGATCCGCACCAACGTCAGCGCGCAGCTGGCCTTCGAGGCCATGGCCGTCTCCCTGCTCTGATCCCCTCACCGCCCTGCCTCTCACCCCCTCGAGGAGCCCCATGACCCGCCGTGCCGCCCCCGCACGCCGCGCCCTCCTGCCCGTCACGGCCGCGGCGGTCGCGGCCGGCCTGCTCCTGAGCGGCTGCTCCTCCCTGGGGGCCGGCGCCACGGGCGAGCCGACCTCCGGGGGCGCCACCGGCTCCGTCGTGGACGGCGTCCCCGAGGACCTCGAGCGCTACTACACGCAGACCGTGGTCTGGGAGGACTGCACGTTCGAGGTCGAGACCGACGGCGCGCGGGACGACCTCCAGTGCGCCGACGTCGACGTGCCCCTGGACTACGCCGAGCCCGCCGGGGACTCGACCACCGTGGTGATGTCGCGCCTGCCCGCCCGCGGGGACGCCCGGGGCAGCCTGCTCCTCAACCCCGGCGGGCCGGGCGCCTCCGGGGTGGACGCGATGCTGCACGCGCGGCACACGGTCACGCGCGACGTGCGGGCGGCCTACGACGTCGTGGGCTTCGACCCCCGGGGGGTGAGCCGCTCCGCGGGGATCGAGTGCCTCGACGACGCCGAGCTGGACGCCTGGCGCGCCGAGCCGATGTTCGACCCCCAGGAGCGGCCGGCCGAGCAGATCCGGGAGGAGTACGAGGAGCTCGGGGCCGCGTGCGTGCAGAACTCCGGGGAGCTCGTGGCACGGATGGACACCGTGAGCGCCGCCCGGGACATGGACGTGCTCCGGGCCGTGCTCGGCGACGAGCGGACGACCTATCTGGGCTTCTCCTACGGCACCCACCTGGGCGCGGTGTACGCCGATCTGTTCCCCGAGCGGGTCGGGCGGTTCGTGCTCGACGGCGGTGTGGACCCGACCCTGAGCGACATGGAGGCCACCGCCGACCAGGCCGCGGGCTTCGAGGACAATCTGCGCCACTGGGTGCGGCAGTGCCAGGACGGGATCCGGGGCTGCGTGGTGGCCGGCGTCTCCGTGGACGAGGCGATGAGCCGGATCCAGGAGCTCGTCGCCTCGGTCGGTCGGGAGACCGTGACCGCCTCGGACGGCCGGCGGGTCACGACCACGAACGCCGTCGAGGGCATCCTCGGCCCCCTCTACGCGACCACCGGCTACGAGGCGCTCAACACGTCCCTGGGCGCCGCCTTCGAGGGCGACTTCTCCGCGCTGCTCGCGCAGTCGGACGCCACCCACGGGCGCGACGCCGAGGGCCGGTACACGAGCAACACCACCATGGCGTTCACCGCCGTCAACTGCCTCGACCGGCCCGACGTGACGGTCACGGCCGAGCAGATGGCCCGGCACCAGGAGGAGCTCGAACGGGTCGCCCCGACCTTCGGCCCGTACCTCGGCTACGGCGACGCCGCGTGCCAGGGCTGGCCCGTCGAGCCGGCCGGCCTCGAGGAGCCGCTCGACGCCGCGGGCGCGGCCCCCGTCCTCGTGGTGGGCACCACCCACGACCCCGCGACGCCGTACCACTGGTCCGAGGCCCTCGTGGCGCAGCTCGACGACGCCCGGCTGCTGACCTACGACGGCTACGGCCACACCGCCTACACGGCCGGCAACCGCTGCGTACAGGACGCCGTGGACACCTACCTGCTCGAGGGCGAGCTGCCCGCGGAGGGCACGACCTGCTCCTGAGCCCGCACGGCGCCGGGTCCGTATCGATTGGGGACGCCCGGGCGCTCTCTGCTACAGTTTCACCTGCACTGAGGCCGTCCCGGACGGCCGCGTGCAGGCCTCCTTAGCTCAGTCGGTAGAGCGTTTCACTCGTAATGAAAAGGTCGTCGGTTCGATTCCGACAGGAGGCTCCGCCGGAGAAGGCCCCGGACCCGCTGGGTCCGGGGCCTTCGTCGTCACCGGAGCGGTCCGCGGCCCTCACCCGCGCCGATGGCCGGCACCGCCGCCCCCACCGGCGCCTCGCCGTCACCCACGCTCTCGTCGTGGCTCCCGTCGCCGGCCTCGCCCCGGGGCAGGACGATGGTGAAGACCGTTCCCTCCCCCACCGCGCTCTCGCAGCGGACGGTGCCGCCGTGGCGCTCGACGATCTCGCGGACGACCGCCAGTCCGAGCCCCAGCCCCGGGATCGCGCTCATCCGGGCGTTGCTGCTGCGGAAGAACCGGCCGAACACGTGCTCGGCGTCCTCCGGGCGCATCCCCATGCCGCGATCGGCCACCTGCACCTGCACGGCGCTCCCGGCCGGGACCACCCGGACGGTCACCGGCCCACCGTCCGGGGAGTACTTGACGGCGTTCGAGAGCAGGTTGTCGAGCACCTGCCCCAGGCGCACGGGGTCGCAGGACAGGACGAGGCGGGACGGGGCCTCGACCCGCAGCTCCACCCCCGCCCCGGCGGCCCGGAGCCCGGCCGCCGCGACGGACTGCTGGACCACCTGGACGAGGTCGGCCGCCACCGGCTGCAGCTCCAGGCCGGGGCCCGCCGTGCCGAGGAGGTCCTCGACCAGGACGAGCAGCTGGTCGGCGTTGCGCTCGACCACCTCCAGGCCGGAGCGGACGTGCCCGGGGAGCTGTTCGTCCATGGCCAGGAGCTCCGTGTAGCCGCGGATGGACGTCAGGGGCGTGCGCAGCTCGTGGGAGACACCGGCCAGGAAGTCGTCCTTGGCCTGCAGCGCCGCGACCAGCTCGGTCACGTCGTTGAACGACAGGACGGAGCCCTCGGTCCTGCCGTCCTCGTCCCGGAGCACGCGGGCGGACACGGAGAGGACCCGCTGGACGGGCGGCTCCCCCGCCCAGATCAGGGCGTCGGAGAAGGACTCGCCCCGGATGGCGCGCAGGGCGGGACGCCGGTCCACGGGCAGCGGCGTCCCGTCACCGTCCGCGTAGATCCGCAGGTCCGCCTCGGCGCCGTCCCGCAGGCCCTCGGGCAGCGAGAGCTCGTGGATCCGGTGCTGGCGGCGGTTCATCAGGATGTCGTGGCCGTGCTCGTCGATCGCCAGCACGCCCACGTCCACCGTGTCCAGGACCGTGTTCAGCAGCCGTTCCCGCCGCGCGGTCACGCCCAGCAGCCGGCGCAGCTCGGTGTCCTTCGCCTCGAGCTCGGCGTTCTGGCGCTCCATGCTGTTCGACAGCACCTGGACGGTGATCCCGATGCCCAGCAGCATGACCGGGATCAGCAGCGGGGCCGTCAGCAGCTGCGCGCTCAGGGGCCGGGGCGGGACCAGCAGCGGGACCCAGACCATGGCGAGGGTCAGCAGGAAGCCCAGCGGTGCGGACGCCCGGGGCAGCCGTCCCGAGGCGGTGAGCCAGATGACGGGGAACGCGGCCATGATCCCCACCCCGGTCACGGTGCTCAGCGTGCCCTCCCGCAGCAGGGTGATGGGCACGAAGTCCAGGACCGGGACCGCCAGGAACGCCCCGTCGGGCAGCCGGTCCCACGGCGCCAGCACGCACAGGGCCGTCAGCGCCAGCGTGAGCGCCAGCGCCAGCTGCACCCGCGGGTCGCCCCGGAGCGGCTCGTGGACCCCCCAGATGCCGGCGACGAGCACCACGGTCGTGACGAACAGCGGCAGCTGGCTGAGGAGCACGCGCCGGCGCATCGACAGCTCGTGGAAGCTGATCCGGTCGAGGGAGAGGACGGTGAGCAAGCGGTCCACGGCGAAACTCTTCCGACTGGGGGCGTCACCCTCGGGGGGTCGGGATGACAATTGCAAAGAATAGCGGCTTAATGAGTCCATGACCCCCTCCCCCCAGGGTCGCCGTGCCGTCGTCATCGAGGACCACGACGACATCCGCCACCTTCTCGCCCAGACCATCGGCATGCGCGGCTTCACCGTGACGACCGCCGCGACCGGACTCGAGGGCATCGAGGCGGTGCGCCGCGACGGCGCCGACCTCATCACCCTGGACCTCAGCCTGCCCGACCTCGACGGGCTGGAGGTCTGCCGGCGGGTCCGGCAGTTCTCCGACGCATACCTGCTCATGGTCACGGCCCGCCCGGGCGAGATCGACCGGCTGGAGGGCCTCGAGCTCGGCGCGGACGACTACATCAGCAAGCCGTTCAGCCCCCGGGAGCTGCAGGCCCGGATCGAGGCGATGTTCCGCCGGCCGCGCGCCCGGGCGGAGCAGGCCGACGCCGAGGAGCTGCGGCGCGCGGCCGAGGTGCAGCGCAGCCTGCTGCCCGCCGCCGCCCCGTCCGTGCCCGGCTACGACGTGGCCGGCGCGTGCCGGCCCTCCCGCAGCGTGGGCGGGGACTTCTTCGACTGGTACGCGACCGGCGACGGGCTGCAGGTCTCGCTGGCCGACGCCATGGGCAAGGGCATGGGCGCGGCACTCATCGCCGCCACCGTGCGCGCGGTGCTGCGCTCCGCGGCCGGACAGCCCGACATGGCGCAGGCCTTCCGGGACACGTGCCGGCACCTCGAGAACGACCTCGCCCACTCCGACTCCTTCGTCACCCTCTTCCACGCCCGCCTGGACACCGCGCAGGGTGCCGTGGAGTACGTCGACGCCGGCCACGGCCTGGGGCTGCACGTGCGCGCGGACGGTGTCGAGCGGCTGCGCCCGGGCGGCCCCCCGGTGGGGGCTGTGCCCGGCACGGAGTGGGTGCCCGGCCGGATCGTGCTCGCGCCCGGGGACGCGCTCGTCGTCGTCAGCGACGGCCTCCTCGACGCCTACGAAGACGTCGACGACGCCGTGCGGGCGGTCGCGGACGTGCTCTCCCGGCACGAGGACGCCCAGTCCGTCTGCACCGCGGTTCTCGACCTCGCCGGCGAGGAGGTCTGCACGGACGACGTCACCGCCGTGGTCGTCCGCCGCAGGACTGCCCTGTGAACCGCTTCCTGGTCCGGCTGCTGGTCGTCCTGACCCTCCTCCTGGGCGTCAACTACATCACCTGGCGCTGGCTCGAGTCGCTGAACTGGACGGCGTGGTGGATCGCCGTGCCCCTGGTGCTCGCCGAGACGTACAGCTTGATCGACGTCTCGCTCTTCGGGCTCACCGTGTGGCGGCTCCGGCGCCGCGGGGAGGCCGGTGCCCCGCCCGCGGGTGCCACGGTGGACGTCTTCGTCACCACCTACGACGAGCCCCTCGACCTCGTGATGGGCACCGCTCTCGCCGCGCAGGCGATCCGGCACCCGCACAGCACGTGGATCCTCGACGACGGGGCCCGGCCCGAGCTGGAGGCGCTGGCCGCCGAGCACGGCTTGGGCTACCTGACGCGCAGCGAGGACTGGACCGGCCGCCCGCGCCACGCCAAGGCGGGCAACCTGAACAACGCCCTCATGCTCACCCAGGGCGAGTTCCTGCTGATCCTCGACGCCGACCAGGTGCCGGACCCCGAGATCCTGGACCGGGCCCTGGGGTGGTTCAACGACCGCAAGGTGGCGCTCGTGCAGACGCCGCAGTGGTTCGTCAACGTGCCCGCGCACGATCCGCTCGGCAGCCAGGCGCCCCTGTTCTACGGCCCGATCCAGCAGGGCAAGGACGGCTGGAACGCCGCCTTCTTCTGCGGCTCCAACGCGATCCTGCGCCGCGAGGCGCTCATGCAGCTCGGCCTCTCCGGCTACGTCCAGGAGGTGGAGCAGGACGTCAAGGAGTCCCTCGCCCGCACGCGGGCCGCCCTGCGGAAGGCGCGCCGGTCCCCGGAGGCCGCGAACCCCGTGGTCGCCGGCATGCTCGACGACGTGGAGGCCGCCACGGAGCGGGCCCGCGCCGAGCTGAAGGCCGGCGCCCCGCTGACCGAGCTGACCTACCGGCTGCAGCGGGAGGTGGACGCCGCGGCACGCCGCACCGTCACGCAGGACTTCTCCCAGATCGAGGCGGACCTCGCCTCGATCGCCGCCCTGGACCTGCCCCCCGAGGACGGGATGGTGTGGCCGGACGAGCTGGCCTCCGCCGTGGACCGGATGTCCCGCCGGGACCTGTCCCCGCTGGCGGCCGTGGAGCCCGTCCGGGAGGTGCTCGAGGCGGTCTCCGTGGACCGGCCCGGCGAGGCCCAGCCGGTGATGCCGCTGGCGACGATCTCGGTCACCGAGGACATGGCCACCGCGATGCGCCTGCACGGGCTGGGCTGGCGCAGCGTCTACCACCACGAGATCCTCGCCCACGGCCTGGCCCCCGAGGACCTGAAGACCATGCTCACCCAGCGCCTGCGCTGGGCGCAGGGCACGGTGCAGGTGCTGCTCCGGGAGAACCCGCTGCTGCAGCGCCGGCTCGGCTGGGGCCAGCGGCTCATGTACTTCGCCACGATGTGGAGCTACCTGTCCGGCTTCGCGGCCGTGGTCTACTTCGCCGCGCCCATCGTGTACCTGGTGCTGGGCATCCTCCCGGTCACGAGCCTCAGCTGGGACTTCTTCGTCCGCTTCATCCCCTTCATGGTGGTGAACCAGCTGCTGTTCCTCGTGGTGGGCCGCGGCATCCCCACCTGGCGCGGCCAGCAGTACAGCCTGGCCCTGTTCCCGATCTGGATCCGGGCGTGCACCACGGCCGCGCGCAACGTGTGGTTCGGGCGCCCCCTGGGGTTCGCGGTGACGCCCAAGGTGCGGCAGGACTCCGGGCCCGCCTGGCACCTCATCCGCCCGCAGCTGGTGGTGATGGGACTGCTGGCCGCGGCCCTCGTGGTGGGGACGGTGCGGCTCGCGGTGGGACTGAACGAACCGGTGGGAACCCTGGTCAACGTGGCCTGGGTCGCCTTCGACCTGGTGGTGCTGAGCGTGCTCGTCACCGCCGCGAGATACACGGGCTACGAGCCCGAGGAGAGGAGTGCCGATGCAGTTCACGATTGAGCAGAAGCCGAGGTTCGCCCACATCACGGGCACCGGACGGCTCAACATGGTGGGAGCGCCCAAGCTCCGGGAGGTCGTGGCGAAGGTCGTCGACGAGGGCACCAACCACGTGGTGGTCGACCTCGGCGGGACCGAGTTCATGGACTCCTCCGGTCTGGGCGCCCTCATCGGGTGCCTGAAGCTGGCCCGACAGGCCGGCGGCGACCTGCGGATCGCGAACGTCCGTCCCCAGGTGCGCATGGTCCTCGAGCTCACCAGCATGCACCGCGTCCTGAACCCCTACGACACCGCCGATGCGGCCTTCCCCGATGACTGAGTCCACGGCCCGGCGCTCGCGCCGGGGGCCGGCCACGGCCTCGACGGTGGACGCGCTGCACGAGGACCTGGACGCGCTGTGGGACGAGGCGGCGTTCGTCCCGGAGGCCGACCGGATGGCCTTCACGCTGGCGGTCGTGGAGGCGGCCGGCAACGTGGTGGTCCACGCCGTGCCCGCGGCGGAGGCCCCGATCGAGCTCTCGGTGGACCTCGTCGCGGACCCGCACCGGCTGGAGGCGAGGATCTACGAGATCGGCGCCGCGCCGGCGCAGGTGGACCTCACCGGGGCCATGGCGGAGGAGCACCACGAGTCCGGGCGCGGCCTGGCCCTGATCCAGGCGCTGGTCAGCCGGGTGGTGTTCGAGCGGCACGGGGACACGAACGTCTGGAAGCTCTGCCGGGTGTGCGGCCCGGAGGAGGCGTAGCGCCGGGCGGCGTCCCACGGACCACCGATGTGCCGCTCCCACGAGGGGCGGCGTCCCCTGATTTGCGGATGCGAACTGTCTGCCGTGACACCTAGACTTCGGTGCAGGACAACAAGTCAGGGGGCTCACGTTGTCACCGAAAGCACTCGTTCAGGGAGCGGCGGGACCGTCCGCGGGAGAACGCCGGCGGCGGGCCGGACGCCAAGCACGCGGGGGGACGTCGTCGTGATCACCGCGATCATCCCCGCCCACGACGAGGCGCACCGCGTCGAGCACGCGGTCGCCGCCCTCCACGGGCAGACCCGCCCACCGGAGCGCATCCTGGTGATGTCGGACGACTCCACCGACGACACCGTCGAGGTCGCCCTGGACGCCGGCGCCGAGGTCCTGCTCACCGTGGACAACCGCCAGCACCGCGCCGGGGCGCTGAACCAGGCCCTGGCGACCGTCCCGATGGCGCCGGACGACCTGGTCCTGCTCCTCGACCCGGGCGTCAGGCTGCCGCCGGGCTTCCTGGACCGCGCCCTGGACGCCTTCCGGGACCGCAACGTGGGCGCCGTCCCCGCCGGGCCCACCGCGGTGGGCGGCGCGGCCGCGCTGGTCCGCCGGCAGGCCCTCGAGGACGTCCGCCGGTCGTTCGGCCGCTACTGCGACGAGGGCCCCGTGAGCGGGCAGCTGCGTCTCGCCCTGGACCTCGAGGCCGTCGGCTGGCGCCTCGGTCCCCCGGTGGAGACCGAGAAGGCCGCAGCGGCCCCCGTGGAGCAGGGCGCACCCGCTCCCGTCGGGCACATCGTGCCCGTCCCGAGCACACCCGTTCCCGTCGGCATCGTCCGGGCCGAGCCGGCGGCCGCCTAGATCCTCCGCCCGCGGCGACGCTCAGCGGCGGGCGGCGCGTCCGGCGAGGACCGCCGCCGCGCCGGCGAGGACCGTGGTGGTCAGGCACCCGATCGGCAGGGGAAGGCAGCATCCGCCGACCGTGACGTTCGTGCCGCGGCGGGTCCGGGTCGAGTACCCCGGAAAGGGGAGCATCCGGAAGCCGGAGCGGCGCCCGGACGCGCCGCCCCGCCGGCCCGGCAGGTCGTAGCCCGGCCCGAACCGGCCGGGGCCCCCGGGGCCCGGACGGCCCAGGGGAGAGCGGGACCGGCGGGCGTCGAACTCGCGGTCGGCCGCGTGGTAGTCGAATCCGGAGGCGTTCATGCCGCCCATCCAACCATCAGCAGGCTGTCGGGTCCACCCCTGTCCGGGACGGGACCGTGCTCAGCCGCGTTCCAGCAAGTCCCCGGCGCGCTGCACGTGCTCGCGCACCGCCTCGGCCCGGCGGACGACCGCGTCCAGCCGGTGCGCCGAGGACTCCTCCTCGGCGCGCACGAAGCGGGCCATGGTCAGGGCCTCCGCGGCCTGGGCCATCGCGTTGCCGGCCCGGGACAGTTCGCGGTGGACGTCGTTGAGGTAGCCGCCCGGGGAGGCCGGGATGTCGTGGCTGGTGCTCGGCGCCGTGCGCTGCGCCGCGGCGCACACCGCGCGCACCTCCGGCAGCAGGTCGGCGAGGGCGTTGGCGGTGGGCACCACGGACTGCGCGAGCGTCTTGTCCGGGAGGCTCTCGAGGATCTGGTGGAAACGGTCCAGGCCCCGGCGGAACCGGTCGTGGGCGCGGCGCCACACGCCCAGGCCGAGCTCGGCCTCGTCACGGCGAGCGGCGCGGTAGTCGCGCAGGAATGCCACGGGCGGTCCTTTCGAGTGGAGACAGTCCATCCTACGGCGCGCCGGGCGCGGGATCGCGCCGGCCGGTGCGCTCAGGGGACGAGCAGCACCTTGCCGATGTGGGCGCCGGAGTCGAAGTACTCGTGGGCCTGACCGACCTCGTCCAGGGGAAAGGTGCGGTCGACGATCGGGCGGACGGCACCGGACTCCACGTGCGGCCACACGTGCTCCCGCACGGCGGCCATGATGCGGGTCTTCTCGGCCACGGGCCGGGGGCGCAGGGTGGTGCCGAGCACGGCGGCCCGCTTGGCCATGAGCGTGCCGAGGTCCAGCTCCCCGGTCCGGCCGCCCTGCGTGGCGATGACGGCGATGCGGCCGCTGGTGGCCAGCGCGTCCAGGTTGCGCCCCAGGTAGGACCCGCCCACCACGTCGAGCACGATGTCGGCGCCGTGCCCGTCGGTGAGCTCCCGGACGCGCGCGACGAAGTCCTCCGCCCGGTAGTCGATCGCCTCGGCGCCGAGCCGGCGCGCGGCGTCGGCCTTCTCCGGGCCGCCGACCGTGGTGAGCACGCGCAGGCCGAGCGCCCGGCACATCTGCAGGGCGTTGGTGCCGATCCCGCCCGTGCCGCCGTGCACCAGGACCGTCTCGCCCTCGCGGGCGGCCGCGGCCATGAAGACGTTGGAGAAGACCGTGGCACACACCTCCGGGAGCCCGGCGGCGGCCACGAGGTCCACCCCGGCGGGCGCGGGCAGGACCTGGCCGGCGGGGACCACGACCTCCTCGGCGTATCCGCCCGAGTCCAGGAGGGCGACGACCTCGTCCCCGGGGGCGAGCCCGCTGCCGGCCGGCGCGGCGGGACCGAGCTCCTGCACCGTGCCCGAGACCTCGAGCCCGAAGACCTTCGACGCGCCGGGCGGGACCGGGTACTTGCCCTGCCGCTGCATGACGTCCGCCCGGTTGATGCCGGCGGCGCGGACCCGGATCCGCACGCCGTCGGGGGTCAGCTCCGGGGCGGGGACCTCGGTGACGGCGAGGACCTCCGGTCCGCCGGGGGTGGTCTCGAGCACTGCGCGCATGGTGGGGCCTTCCGGTCGGGGACGACGTGCGCTCCCATTGTGTCGTGGGGCGGGGTGCTGGTCACCCGGCCTCGGCCCGCGGCGAACACGCCGCGCACGGGGGTGCGGCGGCGCGGTGCTCAGCGGATCGAGGCGTACGCGTCGAGGGCCCGGCCGCGGCTGACCGGCAGGTCCACGACCGGCTCGGGGTAGCCCACCGACGGGCCGAGCAGACCCGGCTCGTGGGGGTCCACGCCCTCGCCGCCTGCCAGCTCCGGGACCCAGCGGCGGATGTAGCGGGCCTCGGGGTCGAACCTCCGGCCCTGGGTCAGCGGGTTGAAGATCCGGAAGAACGGGCTCGCGTCCGCGCCGGAGCCGGCCACCCACTGCCAGTTCCCGGGACCGCTCGCGGGCTCGGCGTCCACGAGCGTCTCCCAGAACCACTGCTCCCCCGCCCGCCAGTCGACCAGCAGGTTCTTGGTGAGCAGGGACCCGGCGACCATCCGGACCCGGTTGTGCATCCACCCCGTGGCCCGCAGCTGCCGCATCCCCGCGTCCACGAGCGGGAAGCCGGTGCGCCCCTCCTGCCAGGCCCGCACGTCGCCGGCGGCCTCCGCCGGGTCACGCCACGGGAAGGCGTCGAAGGCCGGGCGGACGTGGCGCACGTGCAGGTCCGGGACCTGGTGGAGCAGGTGCCAGTTGAACTCCCGCCAGCCCAGCTCGGCCAGGAACTTCTCCAGCCCGGGGCTGCTCCCCCGCTCGGACCGGTGCCGGACGGAGGCGTCCCACACCGCGAAGGGACTGATCTCGCCCCACCGCAGGTGCGGGGAGAGCCGGCTGGTGCCGTCCCGGTCGGGCCGGTCGTGGCCCTCGGCGTAGTCCTCGACGCGGTCCAGGAAGTCGTCCAGCCGCTCCCACGCGGCCGCCTCCCCGGGGGTCCACACCGCGTCCAGCCCGGCCGCGTGCTCGGGGGACGGCCGCAGGCCCCAGTCGTCCTGGTCCTCGGGGCCGGCGGCCGCCGCCACCTCCGCGGCGGCGCCCCGGCCTGCCCCGGGCACGGGCAGCGGCTGCCGGATCTCCAGCGCCCGGAGCGCCTTCCAGAAGGGGGTGAACACCTTGTACGGGCCGCCGGCCCCGGTGCGCAGGGCCCACGGCTCGTGCAGCAGCGCGGCCTGGAACGAGTGCGCCTCCACCCCGTGCCCGCCGCACCACTGCTTGACCCCGGCGTCCACGGCGAGCTCGGGCCCGCCGTAGCGGCGGTTCCACGTGATGCCGCCCGCGCCCGTGCGCCGGATGACGTCGGGGAGCACGTCCGCCGCGGGCCCGCGCCGCAGCACCAGGGGGATGCCCAGCTCCCGGAGGGACTCCCGCAGGGAGCGCAGGGACCCGTGCAGCCACCAGGACGTGGCCGCGCCGAGGGGCCGGACCCCCTCGGACTGCTGGTCCAGGACGTAGAGGGCGAGCACCGCGCCGCGCCGGCACGCCGCGGCGAGGGCCGGGTGGTCCGTGACGCGCAGGTCGTCCCGGAACCACACGATCGTCGTCGTCCCGGGGTCGGGGCTCTCGGGTGCGTCCACGCGCTCACCCTACCCGGGCTTTGGCGGCGCTCCCGGCGCCGTGGAAGAATGGGCTGCGCGCTCCGCGGCCCCGCCGGGGACCGGGCGGGCGCGGGGAAGGTTGTCCGAGCGGCCTAAGGAGCCGGTCTTGAAAACCGGTGTGCGGTGACCCCGTACCAAGGGTTCAAATCCCTTACCTTCCGCCCCGCACGAGGCCCCCACCGCGCACCGGCCGGTGGGGGCCTCGGCCCGTCCCGGGGCCGGAGAAATGTCGCGGTATCGTGGTCCGCCGTTCACCTCTGCGTGCTGAGATGGGGACAACGCACCGCCGCATCCCCCGGAGGACCCCCATGGCGCCCCAGCAGCACCGTCCTGCCCTGCTCGCCGCGCTCGCCGCCGGCGCCGTGGTCACCTCGACCGGTCTGGTCCTCCCCGCGGCGGACGCCCAGGGGACGGCGCCCCCGCCGGCACCGGGCGCGGGGGCGACCGCGGCCGGGGAGACGGCCGTCGAGCTGCTCTACTTCAACGACTACCACGGCCGGCTCTCCTCCGACCCCCTTCTCTTCGCGGGCGCGATCGAGCAGCTGCGCGCGGGGAACGAGGACGGCACGCTGCTGCTGTCCGGCGGGGACAACGTGGGCGCCTCCGAGTACGTCTCGGCCGTGCAGCAGGACAACCCCACGCTCGACGTGCTCGACGCGCTCGAGCTCGACGCCTCCGCCGTGGGCAACCACGAGTTCGACCGGGGTGCGGACGACCTGACCGGCCGCATCACCGAGCGCGCCGACTTCCCCTACCTGGCGGCCAACGTCACCGGCCCCGACGGCGAGCTCGTCACCGAGGCGTCCGCGACGTTCGACGTCGAGGGCGTGCGCGTGGGCGTGGTCGGCGCCGTCACCCAGCAGACCGCCACGCTCGTCTCGCCCGGAGCGATCGAGGGCATCACCTTCGGCGACCCCGTCGAGGCCGTCAACGCCGAGGCCGAGCGGCTCGAGGCGGACGGGGCCGACATCGTGGTGGCCGTCTACCACGAGGGCGCCGCCGACGCGGCCGACGCCCTCGGCGACCGGCTGGCGACCGGCACCAGCGCGACCGTGGACGTGGTGCTCAACGGGCACACCCACCAGGTCTACGACGAGGGCATCGACGTGGACGGCGACGGCGACCTCGACCGCGCGGTCCTGCAGGCCGGCTCGTACGGCGGCAGCCTGGGGCGGATCTCCCTGAGCTACGACGAGGCCGCCGACGACGTCGACCTCACCACCGGCGTGCTGGCCGTCGACGAGGTCGTCACCGCGACCGAGGAGGAGCTGGTCGCCCGGTATCCGCGCGTCGCGGAGGTCGCCGGGATCGTCGCGGACGCCGAGGCGGTGGCCCTGGAGCGGGGCAGCACCCCGGTCGGCGAGATCACCGGGGACATCACCACCGCCTACGGTCTGCGGGACGGCGTGCCGGCCCGCGACGACCGCGGCGCCGAGTCGAGCCTCGGCAACCTGGTCGCCGAGTCCATCCGCGACAGCCTGGACGAGTCGGACGGCGTGCAGATCGGCCTCATCAACCCCGGCGGCCTGCGCGCCGACCTCCTCTGGGCGGACGACCCCGGCCAGGCCATCGACGGCGAGCGCGACGGCGTGGTGACGGAGTCCGAGGCCAACCAGGTGCTGCCCTTCGCCAACAACCTCAACACCGTGACCCTCACCGGCGAGCAGTTCGAGCGGGTCCTCGAGCAGCAGTGGCAGCCGGAGGACTCGTCCCGGCCGTACCTGCAGCTGGGCCTGTCCGAGAACGTGTCCTACACCTTCGACGCCGCCCGCCCGGCCGGTGAGCGGATCACCTCGATCACGGTCGATGGGCAGCCCGTCGACCCGGCCGCAGAGTACGTGATCGGCTCGGTGTCCTTCCTGGTGGAGGGCGGCGACAACTTCACCGCCCTGACCGAGGGCACCGACGTCACCGACACCGGCCGGATCGACCGCGACGCCTGGATGGAGTACCTCGCCGCCCGCTCCGCCGACGCCCCGATCGCCCCGGAGTTCGACCGCCGGTCCGTGTCGCTCCGCGACGCGGCCGCCGAGGGCTGCACGGTGGCGTTCGAGGTCGCGCATCTCGACATGACCTCCCTGGGCGCCCCGGCCACCACGGAGCTCTCCGTCCGCAAGGGCGGGCCGGAGGGCACCGAGATCGGCACCGCGGCCGTCGCCGGGGGTGCGGCCACGGTCGCCGTGGACACCTCCGCCCTGGCCCAGGGCGCCCCGGTGTGGCTCGTCGCCGAGCCCTCCGGCACCCGGGTCCGCGTCCCGGAGCAGGTCCTCGCCCCGGCCGAGGGCTGCGCGCCGGGCCCGGCCCCCACGGACGGGACGGGCGAGGAGCCCGCCCCGTCCCCGGAGCCCGGGGCGGGCGCCCCACCGGTGGAGCTGGCGATCCGGGAGATCCAGGGCACCGGCGACGTCTCCCCCGTAGCCGGGCAGGCCGTGACCACCCGCGGCGTCGTCACCGCCGTCTACGCCACCGGCGGGCTCAACGGCTATTACGTGCAGACGCCCGGCACCGGCGGGGACCTCGACCCGGCCACTCACGACGCATCCGAGGCGATCTTCGTGTACTCCCCCGACACCGCCGCTACCGTGCCGCTGGGACAGTTCGTGGAGGTCACCGGCGAGGTCGCCGAATACTACGGTCAGACCCAGCTCAGCGTCCGCTCCGAGGGCCTGCGGGCCCTCGACGAAGCCACGGAGGCCGTCAAGCCCGCCGCCGTCGGTTGGCCCACCGAGGAGACCGAGCGCGAGGACCTCGAAGGCATGCTCCTGGACCCGGCCGGCGCGTTCGTGGTCACCGACAACCACGACCTCAACCGCTACGGGGAGATCGGGCTGGCCGCGGGCACCACGCCGCTGGTGCAGCCCACCGCCGTCGGCGCCCCCGGCTCGCCGGAGGCCGCCGCCCAGGCCGCCGACAACGCCGCCCGCGGCGTGCTGCTCGACGACGGGGCGACCACCGACTACGGCAACCCCGCCAACGCCTCGGTGCCGCTGCCGTACCTCTCCCCGGAGACCCCGGTGCGGATCGGGGCGCCCGTGGACTTCGTGGCGCCGGTGGTGCTCGGCTACTCGTTCGGCGAGTGGCGCCTCCAGCCCACGACCCACCTCACCGGCGACAACGCCGGGAATTCACCGATCGTGGCCGAGAACACCCGCACCGCCGCCCCCGAGGACGTCGGCGGGACCGTGCAGCTGGCCACGTTCAACGTGCTGAACTACTTCACCACCACCGGCGACGAGCTGACCGGCTGCACCTACTACACGGACCGCGCCGGCGACCCGGTCTCGGTGCGCGGGGGCTGCGACGCCCGCGGTGCGGCCGAGGAGGAGGACCTTCAGCGTCAGCAGGCCAAGATCGTCGCCGCCGTCAACGCCCTGGACGCCGAGGTCGTGTCCCTGGAGGAGATCCAGAACTCCGCGAAGTTCGGCAAGGACCGCGACCAGGCCCTGTCCGAGCTCGTCGACGCCCTCAACGCCGCCGCCGGTACCGCGGTCTGGACGTACGTGCCGTCACCGGCCCAGCGGCCCGCCGTCGGGGACGAGGACGTCATCCGCACCGCGATCATCTACAAGCCGGCCGCGCTCAGGACCGTGGGCGAGTCCGTGATCCTGGGCGACGAGGAGAACTTCGACAACGCCCGCGAGCCGCTGGCCCAGACGTTCCGCCCCGCCGACGGGGACGCGGGCGAAGACTTCACGGTGGTCGTCAACCACTTCAAATCCAAGGGCTCCGCCCCCTCCACCGGCGCCAACGCGGACGCCGGGGACGGCGCCGGCGGCTGGAACGCCGACCGCACCGCCCAGGCCCAGGCCCTGGTGGCCTTCGCCGAGCGGCTGAAGTCCACGCAGGGCACCGACCGGGTCCTCCTGGCCGGTGACTTCAACTCCTACGACCAGGAGGACCCGATGCGGGTCCTGCACGAGGCCGGCTACACGAACCTGGCGCCGGCGGGCGAGCACTCCTACGCCTACGGCGGGATGGTCGGCTCCCTCGACCACGTCCTGGCGTCCCCCGCCGCGGCCGGGATCGTGACGGGCTCGGACATCTGGGAGATCAACGCCCACGAGTCGGTGGGCCTGGAGTACAGCCGGCACAACTACAACGTGGTCGATCTCTACGCCCCCGGCCCGTACCGGGCCTCCGACCACAACCCGGAGATCATCGGCTTGGCCCTCGCCGGCGCCGAGCCCGCCGGCCCGCAGAAGCCGGGCAGGGGCAACTCCGGCGAGCACCCCGGCAAGGGCCTCCGGGAGCACGACGACCGGGCCCGTGAGGTCCTGCACCGCCGCCTCGGCTGACCCGGCCGCGGCGCGCCGGCCGGTCCCGGTTCCCCCGGGGTCAGTCGTGTGCCGGGGCCGGGCCCAGCACCGCCTCGGCGATGCGGTCGGCGTCCGCCAGGGTCCGGGCGCCCAGCTCCGCGGACGCACCGGCCTCCGCGGCGATCGCCACGCCCCACTGCACGGCCGAGAGCTGCATCCCGAGCACGAGGACGCCGGGCTCCACGCCGCCGTCGACGCGCACGGCCCGGTACGGAGGGCGGCTCACGTCCAGCCCGGTGCCGGACACGGTGGCCACGCCGTCCCGGGTCTCCATCGCCCGGACCCGCACCAGGCCCTCCCGGTGCATCGCCGACAGCAGCGGGGAGATGTTGCGCCGGACGTCGTTGGGCGGGGACATGGCCTCCACGAGGTGCTCGGCGCGGAAGGGATCGTCCTTGACCCAGGGGGAGCTCGCCACGAACCGGCCCTCCTCCTCGTCCACGCGGAACTGCGGGTCAGGACCCAGGAAGCGCACCACGCCGGCACGGGCCAGCGCCGCCAGCTGCTGGGTCCGCAGCACCGGGGGCCCGGAGGCGAGCCCCTCCACGAACGGCTCGAAGGCGCGCCGCAGCTCGTCGGTCCAGGAGGCGTCGCCGATCCCGATGTCCGCGAGCACGGCCTTGAGCACGGTGCGCGCGGCGTTGAGCGAGGCGACGGCCATCTGCAGCGGGTCGTCCTCGCCGGACAGCGCTCCGTGCACGTCCCGGTCCAGGTGGTGGACCAGGGCCGCGGCGTACTCGTCGTGGGAGCCGAAGCTGAGCCCTTCGAACGGGCGGGCCAGCCGCAGGGCGTTGAGCTGCCGGCCCGGGACCACCGCGGACGCGATGAGCCGCTCGGCCCGGGACGTCCACGGCCCCTCCGGGTGGTCGTCCCCGGTGCGGAGCACGGCGTCGAAGCGCGCCAGGAAATCCTGCGGGTCGGTCTCGAAGGCGTCCGGGGCGGTCCGTGCCAGGACGGTGTAGTAGTTCCACTGGGCGTCCTTGCGGATCAGCGGATAGAGGTCCACCTCGAAGGACAGCGGTCCCTCCGTGCGCGCCGCGAGCGCCCGCACGGCGTCGAGGGTGAAGAATCGGGTCACGAGGGAGGACGCGTAGTAGCCCTCGAGCACCGCCTTGGAGCGGTACGGGGCGCCGCGGCGGGAGCCGGCCACGATCACGGGCTCCCGTCCGGAGGGGTGGTAGACGTAGCGCTCCCCCTCCTGGGTGTAGATCCCGCCGCGGCCCTCGGTGACCTGGGCCAGGACGTCGCAGAAGTTCAGGCCCATGCCGCGCACCAGCACCGTGCGCCCGGCGGGCAGGTCCTCCCAGTGCACGTCGGCAGGCACGGCGGGCGGCCAGTAGGTCAGTCCGAGCTCGGCGGCGCCGTCCACCAGCTCCTGCTGGTCCGGGCGCAGATCGGCGTCGAGGTGGCCCAGGGCGAGCACCACCGCGTCCGCCGGGAGGTTCTGCCCGCCGCTGATCTCGACGTCGTAGCGGTGCCGGGCGTGCTCCCGCACGTGCACGCCCACGGCCTCGGCCCGGTGCACGGCCAGCTGCACGCCGGGCGGGAGGGCGTCCTGCAGCGTGCGGAAGATCCAGGAGAGGTAGACGCCGTACATCCGCCGGGACGGGTAGGACTGCGGGGTCATCCGGGTCAGGTGCGCGGCGTCGTCGGGGTCCACGGCGATGGTCCCCGCCACGGCGGCGAGCCGCCAGTGCTCGAAGCTCATGTTCCGCAGCGGCTCGAGCGGGTCCACGGGCAGCACCCCGTCGTCGGCGATCACGGTGGGGAACACCGAGGGCGTGTTCATGAGGTACAGCGGGGACTGGTTCGTCCGCCACACGTGGCCCGGGCCGGGCGGGAAGGGGTCGACGACGTCGATGCGCACCCGGGCGCCCGAGTCCGCCGCGCGGGCCGCGAGCCGCTCCACCACCGAGAGCCCGCGGGGGCCCGCCCCGATCACCGTGACCCGTCGTTCGGCCCCTGCCCTGCCCGTTGCGCTCATGACCTCCAGGGTATCGACCCGCGCAGCGGGCCGCGGGCACGGGGGCCGCGGCCCGCGGCTGCGCCTACGATGGCGGACATGACCGAGACCGCGCAGACCGCCGCCCGTCCGACCGCCGAGCAGCCGCACGACGAGAACCTGTGGCTGGAGGAGATCACGGGTGCCGCGCCCCTGGAGTGGGTGGCCGGGCAGAACGCCCGCACCCTGGCCGCCCTCGAGGGCCCGCGGCTGCGCCGGCTCGAGGCCGACGTGCTGGCGGTCATGGACTCGACCGAGCGGATCCCCATGGTCTCCAAGCACGGGCCGCACTACTACAACTTCTGGCGCGACGCCGAGCACCCGCGCGGCGTCTTCCGCCGCACCACGTGGGAGTCCTGGCTCGGTGCGGACACCGAGTGGGAGGTCCTGCTCGACGTCGACGCGCTGGCCGCCGAGGAGGGCGTCGACTGGGTCTGGGGCGGGGCCCGGCTGCTGCGCCCGCAGTACACCGGCGGCCGGCACCGCCGGGCGCTGTTCGGGCTGTCCCCCGACGGCGGCGACGCGAAGCGGGTGCGCGAGTTCGACCTCGACGAGCGCCGGTTCGTGCCCGGCGGCTTCGACGTCCCCACGGCGAAGTCCACCGTGACGTGGGTGGACGCCGACACCCTGCACGTGGGCACTGATGTCGGCCCCGGTTCGATGACCACGTCCTCCTATCCCCGCACCGTGCGCGTCCTGCGCCGCGGACAGGATCTCGCCGAGGCCCGGCAGGCGTTCGAGGTGGCCGAGGACCACGTCCAGGCGGTGCTGGTGCGCGACCACACCCCGGGCTTCGTCCGGGACGTCGCCGTGGACGTGGTGGACTTCTTCGCCTCCCGCACCTACCTGGTGCGGGAGGAGGAGCTCCTGCACGTCGACGTCCCCGACTCGGTGACGGTGGACCTGCACCGGCAGTGGCTGCTGCTGCGCCCGCAGGAGGAGCTCGAGCTGGACGGGACCGTGCACCCGGCCGGGTCCCTGCTCGTGGCCGAGCTCGAGGCGTTCCTGGCCGGGGACCGCGCCGTGACCGCCGTGTTCGTCCCGGACGCGCGCACCTCGCTGCAGTCCTGGTCCTGGACGGCCGACCGGCTGATCCTCAACCTGCTGCGGGACGTCTCCTCGGTGGTGCGGGTCGCCGAGCCGGGCCCGTGGACCTCCTCCGAGCTGCCCGGGGCCCCGGCGCTGTCCAGCGTGGACGCCTACGCCGTCGACGACGAGGACCCGGAGGCGGGCAACGACTACTGGCTCGTGGCCACCGGCTTCCTGACCCCCACCACCGTGTCCCGCGGCACCCTCCCCACCGACGGCGCGACGGCGGCCCCGCCGCGCACGGCGAGGACCGCGCCGGCGTTCTTCGACGCGGCCGGGCTCTCGGTCGAGCAGCACTTCGCGGTCTCCGCGGACGGCACCCGGGTGCCCTACTTCCAGGTGGGGCCGGCGGACCTGGTCCTCGACGGGGCGAACCCGACGCTGCTCTCCGGCTACGGGGGCTTCGAGGTCTCCCGGACCCCGGCCTACTCCGGGGCCCTGGGGCGCTCCTGGCTGACCCGCACCGACGACGCCGGTCGGTCCGGGGTCTACGTCCTCGCCAACATCCGCGGCGGCGGGGAGTACGGTCCCGCCTGGCACCGGGCCGCCCTGCGGGGCAACCGGCACCGGGCGTACGAGGACTTCGCGGCCGTCGCGGCGGACCTGCAGGCCCGCGGCGTGTGCACCCGGGGAACCCTTGCGTGCTCGGGCGGCTCCAACGGCGGGCTGCTCGTGGGCAACATGCTCACCGGCCACCCCGAGCTGTTCGGGGCGGTCTCCTGCGGGGTGCCCCTGCTGGACATGCGCCGCTACACGAAGCTGTCCGCGGGCGCCTCCTGGATCGCGGAGTACGGCGACCCGGACGACCCCGAGCAGTGGGAGTTCCTCCGCACGTTCTCGCCGTACCACCGGCTGGAGGAGGCGCGGGACTACCCGGACGTCCTGTTCTGGACCGCCACGAGCGACGACCGCGTGGGCCCCGTCCAGGCGCGCAAGGCGGCCGCTCGGATGCTGCGCCTGGGCCACGAGAACGTCTGGTTCTACGAGGCCACCGAGGGCGGGCACGCCGGCGCGGGCGACAACAGGCAGGCGGCGCGCCTGCACGCGCTCTCCCACGAGTTCCTCTGGACGGCGCTGCACCGGGGCTGAGCCCCGGCGCGGCTCAGCGCCTCTCGCGGTCGGGGACGATCCAGCCCATGACCAGGGAGACGACCCCGATGATCAGGGTGGCGAGCACCGCGGTCCACAGGAACGAGTCGATCTCCAGCCGCAGCGGGGTGAAGGAGCTCAGCCAGGACGTCAGCCACAGCATGGCCGCGTTGACCACGACGGCGAACAGCCCCAGCGTGAGGCACGTGATCGGCAGGGACAGGATCGTGAGCACGGGTCGCACGACCGCGTTGACGACGCCGAAGACCAGGCCGACGAACAGGTAGGCCAGGACCGACGCCGCGGTCTCGCCGCCGACGGCCGAGACGACGGACGGGTCCGCCGCGATGCCCATCCCGGGCAGGATCCAGGCCGCCACCCAGATGGCGAGCGCGTTGACGAGGACACGGAGCAGGAAGGACATGGCCCCATCCTGTCAGGCGCGGCGGGTGACGGCGGCCCAGCCCACCGCCGCGGCCGCCCCGCACAGCGCCAGGCCCAGGGTGAGGGCGATCCGGCCCGCGTCCACGGCGGGCCGCCACGTCACGGAGTCCCCCCGCACCACGTAGGCCCCGGCGGGCTCGGCGTGCACACCGTAGCCGACGCCCGACCCGCTGCCCGAGCTGCCCTTCTCCTCGCCGGAGCCCCCGCCGCCGCCGCCCCAGCCCCGGACGCGGGCGACGGGCACCACCGTGGTGCCGCCCACCTCGTACGCCTCGCCGAAGACCCGGCGCACCGTCACGGCGTCGACGGCCTGCTCGAGGACGGAGCGGTCCGTGGTCCCGGCGCGCCAGGCGGGGCGGTTCTCGGCGGGCTGCTGCTGCTCGGACATGGTCTTCCTCCTGGAGGGGTCCGTCGACGGCACTGGCTCCCAGCCTAGGACTCCACCGGGCGGTGGTGCGACTGCCCGGAGCCGGATGACGCGCGCGGCGTCTCCGACGGGACCGGGGCCGCCGCGCCCACCCGACGGGCCGCGCGGGTCCGGCGGCTCCTGCCTTCATGGGCGGCCCCGGCGGTGACGGCGCCCTGGACCGGCGGGTCCGCCAGGCGTACGGTCGAGGGAAACCGCGAGCTGGGCGCACGCCGGGTGGGAGCCACCGATGCAGACCGGATTGACCGACTTCCCGCTCTTCGACGCCCTCGCCGGACGCCGTGCCCGACGGTTCGGGCTCGGCATGGAGATCCCGTCGGGGCCCCTCGCCCACCGTTCCGGAAGCGAGCCCCTCGGTCTGTCGGAGCTCGAGCGCTCGATCCTCGTCGCCGCCGGCACCGGGGTCAGCGGCTGGTCCTTCGGGGTGCCCTTCGGTCCCGACCGCCCCGAGGAGCACGCCCACTACACGCAGCGGTTCACGGGCCGCACGGCGCCGACCGCCGCCGGCATCGGCACGCCGGTGCTGTTCACGACCGACGACTCGGGAACCTATTTCACGAACACCCGTGACCTCCTCCCCGACCACCCGCGCGAGGCCGGGGAGAGCCGTGACGACGCCCTGGACGCCATGGTCGAGCTGGTCCGCACCCACACGGAGCAGCTGTCCGAGCGCCGGCTCGACCTCCCCGCGGCCCCGCCGCACATGCTGGAACCGAACCTCTGGATGGCGAACGCCCCCGGCTCGACCCTGTTCGTGCCGGTGGCCGACGCCAGTGAGCAGGTGCTGGGCCTGATGGCCATGGCCCTGGCCAACGGCAACGTGCTCGTGGACGACGTGGCCGGCCGCCCGGCCGGTAACCCGGCTCCATACCTCCGCAGCGGCCTCCTGCAGGAGGACAAGCGCATCCCGTTGACGGTGCTGCAGCAGATGGCCTACGAGGCCAACGTCGCGGAGCTCGCCTTCATGGGCCACAACATCGTGCTCGCCCTGCAGGCCATGGGGCTGGGCGGCCTGTACTTCAACGGGCTCAACCGGTGGAGCGTCCTGGGCGCGTTCGGCGAGAGCGGGGTCGCGGGGCTGGGGTTCCGCTTCGTGCAGGACTCCCGCGGGGCCCTGCCCAATCCGGTGGGGCTCGACGGCCGTTTCGAGGGCCTGTGCCCGCCGTACGTGGCGGACATGCGCGAGGCCGTGACCATCTTCGTGGAGCGCAAGTTCGGGCCCGAGGGCGCCTACGACCCCAGCACTCCGGGAGCCTGGGCCGACGCCGAGGCGGTCAAGCGGGGCGTCACGCCCTACTCGGAGGAGTTCGTCGACTGCCTGAGCCAGGCCGCCCAGTACGTCTACGACACCTGTGGCAGGTTCCCCAACACTTTCACGACCATGGTGCTCACGGGCTACGTCCAGGCGGTGCACCTCGACACCGAGTTCTACGACACGCATTACCGGCCCGGCGCCTACCTGCCGACGCACGCGCACCACATGGAGCGGTGGCACGGGGACGGGTCCTGATCCCGGAACGCGAAACACCCCGGACCGCGGGTCCGGGGTGTTTCCTATGTCCTGGGACATCACGAGCGCGGAGACGGGGGGATTTGAACCCCCGGTCGAGTTTAACCCCGACCCTTCATTAGCAGTGAAGTCCATTCGGCCGCTCTGGCACGTCTCCCTCCGTGGCCCACCGCGGGGGTGGACAACACAGGCCAGCTTAAGCGAGGACGGGGCACCGGGTCAAAGCCGGTGGCGACCGCCCCGTCCGGCGTGCACGGAGCGGTAGAGCCGGTCGAGGTCGTCGGCGATCCGCTCGGACCCGTAGACCGAGCGGATCTCCGCCGCCATGGCCTCGGGGCCGAGCAGACCCGGATCCGCCACCACGTCGAGCACGGCACGGCCGAAGGCCTCGGGGGTGCGCTCCGCCACGAGACGCCCGTTGCCCGGGTGCACGAAGTCCCTCTGTCCGCCGAGGGCGCCCATGACCACGGGCCGGCCCGCGGCGAGGGCCTCGGCCGCCGCCACGCAGAACGTCTCCGACCGGGTGGGCAGCAGGAACACGTCGGCGGCGGCCAGGCGCCGCTGCACCTCCTCCGCGCCGACGCCGCCGAGGAGCCGCACGCGATCCCCGACCCCGAGCTCGCGCGCCCGGTCCCGGACCCGCTGCTCGAGGCCGCCGGAGCCGCACCAGGTGAGGCGGACGTCGTGGCCGGCGTCGCGCAGCCACGCCACGGCCCCGACCGCCAGCAGCGGGTCCTTGATCTCGCGCAGGGCGCCGACCGCGACGAGCTCGAGGGTGCTCGCCCGCGGCGGGGCCGTGACGTGCTCGGCGTGGTCGACCACGTTGCCGATGCGCTCGACCCGATCCGCCGGTGCGAAACGGCGCAGCACCTCGCACATCATGGTGCTCACCCCGGTGACGCGGTCCGGAACGCGCAGGATCCGGCGGAGCCCGGCGAGCCGCCGCCACACGGGCCCGTTCTGCTCGGGGGTGAGCACGCCGTTCCAGTGCTCCGTGTGCACCCACGGGCGGCGCCCCGCGAGGGGCAGGCAGACGAGCGCGGCGGAGAAGGGTGTGGTGTGCAGGACGTCCGCGCCGGCCAGGTGGCGGCCGAGCGCGGCGTACGCCCGCAGCAGCGTGGCCGGGTGCCGGGGGTCGAACGGGAGCCGGAGCACCGGCACCCCGTCCCACTCCTCCTGGACGGCCGGCCCGCTGCGCAGCAGGCGCAGGTGCAGCACCCGGACCTCGTGGTGGCGGGCGGCGGCGCGGACGTGTCGGGGGACGAACGGCGTCTCCCCGGGCCGCTCGGCGGACGGGTACCAGGTGCTGACGACGAGCACGCGCACGGCGCTCAGCCCCTGCCCGCGCCGGTGCGGCCGGGGACGTCGTCGGGCGGGGTGCGCAACGGGGTGGGGGCGGCGTTCATGGTGCCACCCTAGCGGCGGGGGCCACGGCCCGGGCGCTCCGGGGGCGGCGCCGGGGGCGCGGGTAGACTCGGGCGCGATGACCAGCCCAGCTCCCGGGTCGGCCGCCTGATGTCCCGGCTGCGCGCGATCCTCTTCCCGCCCCCCAACCACGCGAACACCGACAACCCCCTGGGGTCGGCGTTCGCGCTGACCGTGACGGCCGTGTTCGTCCAGGGGCTCTCACGCTTCGGCTACAGCGTGCTGGTGGGCAACCTGCTGGGCCAGGAGGCGCTCGCCGAGGTCAACCTGACGATCTCGCTGGCCCTGTTCCTCGTCCTGCTGTGGCCCCAGGCCTCGGGCACGGGGGCCGCCAAGTTCATCGCGATGGCCCGGGGCCGCCAGGACCCCGCGGGGCAGGCGGCGACGGCCTCCTTCACCGCGAGCAGCGCCTCCGCGGGCATGGCGCTGCTGTCCGTCTCGGCGGTCCTCTACGCCGCGTTCGCGCTCGAGCTCTCCTGGGGCTTCGCGGTCTCGGCCGGTCTGCTGGTGCTCTCCCTGTCGGCCTACAACTTCGTGCGCGGCGTCCGCACGGGCAACAACCAGTTCGTGACCACGACGGCGTGGGACACCATCAGCTCGTTCCTCACCCTCACCCTGCTGCTGCTGGTCCTGCTCGCCGGCTGGCACTGGGTGCTGCTGCTGCCCCTGATCCTCGGCTACGCGGTCTACGCGCTGCCCTCCTGGCCGCGCCGCACCGGGGCGCGCCTCGACCCGGCGCTGCGCCGGGAGATCCTGGTCTTCACCGCGTGGGGCTCGGCGCACCTGCTGGCGGCGAGCGGTCTGATGCAGCTGTCCCTGGTGATCGGGGACAGCTTCGCCACGAAGGCCGAGGTCGGTCTCTACGCCGCCGCGGTCTCCCTCGCCACTCCCGCCAGCATGCTGTCCGGGGCGATGCTCACCGCGCTGTCCCCCAGCGTGGCCCGCATGTACGCGGCCGGGGACACCGCGGGCCTGACCCGCCAGGTGGACACGATCCTGCGGACGATGGTCACGGTGTTCCTGCCGGTCTTCGGCGTCGGCGCCCTGTGGGCCGAGCCCGTGCTCCGGGTGGTCTACTTCGGGGACCCCGAGTTCGCGGAGGCCGAGCCGCTGCTGGTCCTGCTGTTCCTGGCCGTCTCGGCGACCAGCTTCAACGCCGCGAACGCCCGGCTCAACGGCACCGAGCCCTGGGGGGTCAAGGTGCTCGCCGCCGCCAACGGCCTGGGTCTGGTCGTGGGCGTCGTCACGATGCTCCTGCTGGGCCCGGAGCTCGGCATCACCGCCTCCGCGGTGGGCTACCTCGTGGGCTCGCTCCTGAGCGCGGTGCTGCCGCTGCTGGTGGTCTGGCGGCTCGACCGGATGCGGTGGGGCACGGTCCTGCTGCGGATCGCGGCCGGCTACGCGATGATCCTGGTCGCGCTGCAGGTGCTCGGCCCCGACTTCGGGGTGCTGCCGGCGCTCGGGGCCACCGCCGTGTTCCTCGTGCTCTGGGCGGCGCTCAGCGCCCGGGACCTGGGGCTCGCGCTGCGCGCGGTGCGCGCCCGGCGCCGGGGCTGAGCCGGCTCAGCCCCCGGCCAGGGGCCCGGTCCGCTGCCCGGCCAGCCGGTCGAACTGCTCCGCGAAGGCCGGGACCATCGTGAGCACGTAGTCGCGGGGCATGTGGTTGTCGTCCATGTAGACCCAGCGGTTGCCGATCCGGGACGGGCACGTGCCGTCGGGGCAGATCCAGTCGCTCATGTCGAGGCTGACGAAGTTCCCGTGCCGGCCGGTCAGGGCGTCGGCCGGGTTCTGCGGGGCCAGCTTCTGGGACCGCGGCGGGTTGCAGCGCTCGGCGTCGGGTCCGTGCTGGTCGATGCAGGTGACCATGTTGAAGGAGAACCGCGGGTTGTCCCGGATCCCGACCACCTGGATGCCCCGCCGGTCGAGGTCGTCGAGGACACGGTCCAAGCCGGGCGCGACCTGCTCGCCGGGCCCCTCGTCGGCGGTGACGGTGGACGTGGTGAGCACGACGTCGATCCCGTGGTCCTCGATGTACCGGTCGGTGAGCCCGATCAGCTCCTGGCACTCGGTGTTGTCGGTGGTCTCCACGGGCTGGTACCGGCAGGCGCCGCGGATGACGGAGACCAGGTTCCAGCCGCGGTCCTCCGCGACGCGCTGGAACGCGGGCAGCCACTGCTCGGCGTGGGAGTTGCCGACCACCATGGCGTCCACCTCGGCGTCCGGGTCCACCGGCAGGGTGGAGCAGGCCACCTTGTAGCCGTCGAACCACTCCTCCGTGGCGGCGTCGCAGGGCTCCGGCAGCTCGGACCACTGGCCCTCGCGGACCAGGGGGTTCGGGATCGTGGGCACCTGCGGGTCCCGCTCCCAGGCCGGCTCCCCGGTCAGCACCGCGGCCCCCGGGTTCTCGAGGTCGGCCCGCTCCGCGGCCTGCTGGGCGTGCCGGTCCAGGACCACCCGGGCCCCGGAGGCGGGCACCAGCACGAGGGCCGCGCACAGCACCACGAGCCCGAGCTGGTGCATGCTCGCCCGGGGTCCCGTGCGGGGCCGCAGGGGTCGCTCGACGAACCGGTGCACCAGAACGCCCAGGACGATGCTCCCCACCAGGATGAGCAGGCCGTGCAGGAGGGTGGCCTTGGCGCGGTCCGTGACCACGAGGTAGGTGACGAGCACGGGCCAGTGCACCAGGTAGACGGCGTAGGACGCCTCGCCCAGGACCAGGAGGGGGCGGCGGCTGAGCAGGGCGTCGGCCCCCCTGGGGTCGCCGGTGTGCCCGGCGAGGACCACCAGGGCCGCCCCGGTCAGCGGCCACAGGGCGGCCCAGCCCGGGAACGACCCCTGGACGTCGAGGACGAGCCCGCACACGGCGATGGCCACGAGCCCGGTCCAGCCCAGCACGAGGCGCAGCGCACCCGGCAGGGTCAGACCGCGCAGCACGGCCAGGGCCAGCAGGGAGCCGAGGGCGAACTCCCACAGCCGGGCGCGGGTGTCGAAGTAGGCGAAGGCCTGCTGCTCGGCCGTGGAGACCACCGAGAAGGCGAAGGAGGCGAGGAAGACGGCGCCGAAGACGCCGGTGGCCACGGCGGCGACGGACCACCGGGTGCGCGCGGCGACCAGTCCGCACAGGCCCAGGAGCAGAGGCCACAGCAGGAACACCTGTCCCTGCACCGACAGGGACCAGAAGTGCTGGAACGGGCTGGCCCGGGAGGTGTCCGCGGCGTAGTAGTCGACCGCGTTGAACGCGAGCACCCAGTTCTGGGAGTACAGCACCGTGGCCGCCGCCTCCTCGATCGCGGCGTACCACCGGTCGGACGGGAAGAGCATCCGCACCAGGACGAGGGTGCCCAGCACCGTGACGACCACGGGGGGCAGCAGCCGTGAGAACGTCCTGGTCCAGTAGCGGCCCAGCTGCGGCCCCTTCCCGGCCTCGAGCCGCCGGACGAAGGAGAGCGTCATGAGGAACGCCGAGATGAACAAGAAGACGTCCACTCCGCCCGAGACGCCGCCGATCCACACGTGGTAGACCGCGACCAGGAGGACGGCCACGGTGCGCAGCCCCTGGACCTCGGGGCGGAAGCGGTGGGCGGGGGCGGCCGTGCCCGCCGGGGGCACGGTGCTGCTCGCGACCCCGGGGGGAGGGTCGGCGGGGAGGAGACGGCTCATGGAGTTCTCTCGTCGGGCGGGGGGTCGGACGACTGGCTCGGCACCATTGTTCCACCGAACGGCGGCGCCGCACGGTCACATCAGCAGGGACGCGACCATGAACCGCAGGGGGGCCTCGCGGTGCAGGACCTGGCGCGGGTCCCGCGGCAGCAGCGTGCTGGGCCAGCCGAAGCGGCGCCGGGCGTCGTCCACCCGGAGGATGGCCTGCGCCGTCGCCCCCGGCCGGACGACGAGGTCCAGCACCTCCCGGTCCGCGCAGGACAGCACGGTGAGCGCCCGGGGAGCGCGCGACGCGACCAGGTCGAGCAGACTGCCCACCTGGTGCGCGTCCTCCGGGGACCACCGTCCGGCGGCGGCCCGGCCGCGGACCGCGCCGAAGACCTGGACCCGGAGGATCTTGGCGGCGATCGCCGTCCGCTGCTCCTCGGCCAGACCGGCGTACCAGGAGCCGCCGAGCAGATCGGTCGCCGCGGCGAGGTCGTCCGTCAGGGGCCGCGGCTCGGCACTGATCCGGTCGGCGGCCCCCTCCCGCAGGAGGTAGCCGGCGCCGCGGGGCGCGAGGTCCACCCGCCCGTCGCCGAACCAGGTACGGGCCACCAGCTCCTGGTCCTCCCCGGTGGCGTACCGGCCGTTGAAGCGGACCCCGCGGTCCACCAGGAGCTCCCGGCGGAGCAGCCCGAAGACGTGGGTGCGGTAGGCGAGCCGGTCCTTGACCGGGTCGAGGTCCGCGCGACGGAAGGGCCGCGGCACGGGGGTGCGCACCGGCCGACCGGAGTCCTTGACCAGACGCGGGAGCACCGCCGCCGAGCCGTGGCGTTCGGCGGTCGCCGTCCAGGCCGCGAGGGCACCGGGGGCGAGGGCGTCGTCGCTGTCCACGAAGGACACGTACCGGGCGCGGGAGCGCTCGAGGGCCAGGTTGCGGGGCCCGGCCGGGTTGCCGGTGCCGTCGAAGCACTCCACCAGCTCGACGAGCGGACGGTGCTCCGCGGCGAGGCGGTCGCGGATCAGCGCGGCCTCGACGTTGTGGCACACCACCGTGATGTGGACCCCGCCGTGCTCGCCGACCGGGAGCCCTCCGGCCAGCACGGAGCCCACGGCCCGGTCCACGGGCCGTGCTGTGGTGTGCACCGGGATGATGACATCGACCAGCGGCGTGGGGGCGAAGGACACGCAGGCCAGCGTACAAGACCGCGCCGGGCAGGGCCGCCCGGCGCGGTCCGCGCCTCAGCCCTGGGAGGCCAGGACGAACGGCAGCACGGGTCCGGAACCGGCCCGGCGCAGCGCGCGAGCGGCCACGGCGAGCGTCCAGCGGCTGTCCACGAGGTCGTCGACCAGCAGCACCGGGCGCCCGCCCAGCCGGTCCAGCCCCTCCGCGAGCTCGGACGGCACCCGGAACTTCTCCCACAGGGCTGCGAGGCGGTACGCGCTGTTGCCGCCGTGCCCGCCGGACGGGAAGCCCTCGGGGACGTCGAGCTCCCCCAGGTAGGGCAGGTGCCCGACCTCGGCCATGCCCGCCGCCAGCGAGCGCACCAGCTGCGGGCGCGAGCGGGACGGCACCGAGACCACGGCCGCGGGCCGGTCCGCCCAGCCCCACTCCGCGAGCACCTGGACGCACGCCCGGCCGAGGGCGGGGTCGACCGGTCCGTCGACCGGCGCGCCCTGCTCGTCGGTGCGGAACACCTCGCGCAGCCGGTTGCCCCAGCCGAGGTCCGTGAGCCGGGCCAGCGCCCGGCCCTCGGCGCAGCGCTCCTCCTCGGGGATGCGGCCCTTGACCTCGACGCCGAGGCGCGGCATCCCGGTGGGCCACTGGGCGCGCGGCTCCACCACGACCCCTACCCGGGTCAGGGCCGCCCCGGCGGTGTCGGTGGCGGACTCGTCGACGGTCGTGGGGTACCAGGGGCCGGCGCAGCGGTCGCAGCGCCCGCAGGCCTCGGCGGTGGCGTCGTCGAGCTGCCGGGCGAGGAACTCCATCCGGCACCCGGTGGTGCGCTCGTACTCGAGCATGGCGTCCTGCTCGGCCACCCGGGCCGCGGCGATCCGGCCGTACCGCTCGGCGTCGTAGTGCCACGGCACACCCGTGCTCCGCCAGCCGCCCTGCACTCGCTCCACCGCGCCCTCGACGGCGAGGACCTTCAGGAGCAGCTCGAGCGGGCTGCGCCGGACGTCCACGCGGGACTCCAGCACGGCCACGGACAGGGCCCCGCCCGCAGCCTCCAGCTCGCCCAGGACGGCCGCGGCCTTCTGCTCCGTGGGCATCGACGAGGTGGCGAAGTACTCCCAGATCCGGCGGTCCTCGGTGCCCGGCAGCAGCAGGACGTCCGCGTTGTCCGTGGCGCGGCCCGCGCGGCCCACCTGCTGGTAGTACGCCACGGGCGAGGACGGCGCGCCCAGGTGGACCACGAAGCCCAGGTCCGGCTTGTCGAAGCCCATGCCGAGCGCGGAGGTGGCCACGAGGGCCTTGACCCGGTTCTCCTTGAGGGCGGCCTCGAGCTCCTCGCGCTCGTTCTGGTCCGTGCGCCCCGTGTAGGCGCGGACCGGGATCCCGGCGTCGGCGAGCGCCTGGGCGGTGTCCTCCGCGGCCCCCACGGTCAGCGCGTAGATGATCCCGCTGCCCGGGAGGGACTCGACGTGCTCGAGCAGCCAGGCCAGGCGCGCGGTGGCCGAGGGCAGGTCCAGCACCCCGAGGCGCAGGGAGGCGCGGGAGAGCGGGCCGCGGAGGGTGAAGACCTCCCCCGTGCTGCTGCCGCCCGGGCGCACGCCCAACTGCTCCTCGACGTCGGCGACCACGCGCTCGTTCGCGGTGGCGGTCGTGGCCAGCACGGGGACCTGCTCCGGCAGCCGGGCGATGAGGTCGCGGATGCGCCGGTAGTCGGGGCGGAAGTCGTGGCCCCAGTCGGAGATGCAGTGCGCCTCGTCCACCACCAGCAGCCCGAGCCGGGCGACCAGCTGCGGCAGCTGCTGCTCCCGGAACACCGGGTTGTTGAGCCGCTCCGGGGAGACCAGCAGGACGTCGAGCTCGTCCGCCTCCAGCTGCGCGGCGATCTGCCCCCACTCGGTGGCGTTGGCGGAGTTGATGGCCGCCGCCCGCACGCCCGCGCGGGCGGCGGCGGCGACCTGGTCCCGCATGAGCGCCAGCAGCGGGGAGACGATCAGGGTGGGCCCGCGCCCCCGGGCGCGCAGGAGCAGGGCGGAGAGGAAGTAGACCGCGGACTTGCCCCATCCGGTCCGCTGCACCACCAGGGCTCGCCGGCCCCGTCCCACGAGGGCCTCGACCGCCTCGAACTGACCGGGGTGGAAGGCGGCGTCCGCCCGGCCGGTCAGCGCGCGCAGCAGGTGGAGCGCGTCCTCGTGCAGCGCGGTGTCGTGGGCGGTGGTGTCGGGTGCCGGGGAGGTCGTCATGAGCCCAGTCTTCCAGGACCCCCCGACGCGGCTGCGCGGCGGACGCGCGGCGCGGCAACGACGGGGCCCGGACAGAGCGATGCGCCCGCTGCCCGTCCGTGGAACGGACGGCCCCCGCAGCGGGCGCATCGACCGGCCTGACGGCCGGTGGCGAGCAGAGACTCGCCTGGCGGGAGTACCGCCCCCCAGCGGTGCTCCCATTCGGTTCACCCCCCGATGAACCGGTTGCACCGGCACCCCCCGATGCCTGCGTGCGTGCGGCCCATCCCCCGATGAACCGCGGTCGATCCGCCCCCCGGCGGATCGGTTGGTTCTGCCCCATCGGGTGAACCAATTGGCACCATGGTGGCAGGGTTTCCGCGGCCTGTCACGGCCCGGGAAGTCACATTCGCTCTGGGGGACATCCAGGCAGATTCATTTGTTTGCACTAGTCAAGGGAGGGTTCTGTGGCGGCTTTTCGCTACCGACGGGTATTCGGCAGCGGCGGGCGTGGCACGAAGTGGGGACATCCGGCACGCCGGGCGTCCCCCGTTGGGCGCACGCCGGGCGTCGTGCACGGCGTCACATTGCGGGTGCTCAGCCGCGCAGGCCCGGGAAGTCGGCCTCCGTGTACTCGACGCCGTACCCGTCGCCCCCGGGGGCCGGGGCGCCGGAGCGGTCCGCCGCCTCCTCCCGCTCGCGCAGCACCACCCGGCGGATCTTGCCCGAGATGGTCTTGGGGAGGTCGGTGAACTCGACCCGGCGCACCCGCTTGTAGGGCGCGAGGTTCTCCCGGGCGAAGCGCAGGATCTCCCCCGCGAGCTCCCGGGTGGGCTCGGCACCGGCGGCGAGCACCAGGTACGCCTTCGGCACCGCGTGCCGGACCGGGTCCGGGGCCGGGACCACGGCCGCCTCGGCCACCGCGGGGTGCTCGATGAGCACGGACTCCAGCTCGAACGGGGAGATCCGGTAGTCGGAGGCCTTGAACACGTCGTCGGTGCGGCCCACGTAGGTGTAGACGCCGCGGGCGTCGCGGCGGGCGATGTCGCGCGTGTGGTACCAGCCGTCCTGGACGACCTCCGCGGTGCGCTCGGGCTCGTCGATGTAGCCCGCCATGATGCCGGGCGGGTCGTCGTCGACCTTCAGGCAGATCTCCCCCTCCTCGGCCGGTGCCCCGGTCTGCGGGTCGAGGAGCTCGACGACGAAGCCGGGCAGGGGCCGCCCCATGGCTCCCGGCACCACCGGCTGCCCCGGGGTGTTGGCGATCTGCAGCGTGGTCTCCGTCTGGCCGTAGCCGTCCCGGACGGTCACCCCCCACGCGTCCTGCACCCGGCGGATCACCTCGGGGTTGAGGGGTTCCCCGGCCGAGACGGCGGACGTCGGCGGGTCCTGCACGCGGCGCAGGTCCGCCTGGATGAGCATCCGCCACACGGTGGGCGGGGCGCAGAAGCTCGTGACCCCGGCCCGGCCCATCTGCTCGAGCAGCCCGGCCGCGTCGAAGCGGGACTGCTGGTGGATGAACACGGTGGCCTCCGCGATCCACGGGGCGAAGAAGTTGGACCACGAGTGCTTGCCCCACCCCGGCGAGGCGATGTTCAGGTGGACGTCCCCGGGGCGCAGGCCCATCCAGTAGACGGTCGAGAGGTGCCCGAAGGAGTACGAGTAGTGGGTGTGCTCCACGAGCTTGGCCTGGGACGTGGTGCCGGAGGTGAAGTACAGCAGCAGGGGGTCCCGGGAGCGCGTGGCGCCGTCCGGGACGAAGCGGGGGTCCGCGTCCGCGGTCTCCGCGTACGGGTGCACGGGGCGCCCGGGCAGCTGCGCCCGCGCCGCCTCGACCTCCGCGCCGGGCCCGACGACGACGAGCTCGTAGTCCCCCTCGACGCCGGCGAACTTGGGCGCGTTGGCGGTGTCCGTGACCACCCACGAGACCTTGCCCCGCCGCACCCGGTCCAGCAGGTCGGCGGTCGGCATCATGACGGCGGTCGGGATGAGGGGCGCGCCCAGCTTCATGCCGGCGAGCTGGGTCTCCCACAGCTCGAGCTGGTTGCCGAGCATGAGCAGCACGCGGTCACCGCGCCGCACCCCGAGGCCCCGCAGCCAGTTGGCGGTGCGGGCGGAGGACTCGGCGAGCTCCCGGAAGGTCCGCCGGAGCTCCGTGCCGTCCTCCTCGACGATCCACAGGGCGTCCCGGGCCCCGCGCTCCGGGTCCCGGGCGACGTGGTCGAACCAGTCCAGGGCGTAGTTGAAGTACTCCATCCGGGGCCAGCGGAACTCCTCGCGGGCCCGGTCGTAGTCCTCGCGCAGCGCCAGGACGCGGTCCCGTGCCGCCTCGTACTGCTCCGAGACGCCGGGGGCGGCGTCGGACATCGCGCTCGTGGGCACCGGCTCGGCCATCAGGGCCTCCATCGTCGTCGCTGCATGCCGGACGGGACCGTCCGGCGGGTCGTCCCGAGCAGTCTAGACCCGGCCCGTGCCGCCCGGCCGGGTCGGGCGGCACGGGCGGCTCTGGGAGGATGGGGGCCGCACCCCTGCCAGGAAGGAGCCCCGCCCCGCCATGCTGTCCCCGGCACCCGACGCCCCGGCCCGCGCCGGCACCCGCGAGTGGGCCGCCCTCGTGGTCCTGATGCTGCCGGTGCTGCTGATCTCCGTGGACAACACGGTGCTGAACTTCGCGCTGCCGGAGATCTCCCGCGAGCTGCGCCCCACCGGCACGCAGCTGCTGTGGATGGTGGACGCCTATCCGCTGGTGCTGGCCGGGCTGCTCGTGCCCATGGGGTCCCTGGGGGACCGGGTGGGCCGGCGCCGGCTGCTGCTGGTGGGCAGCACGGGCTTCGCGGCCGTGTCCGCGCTCGCCGCGTTCGCCCCGACCGGGGAGGCGCTCGTCGCCGCCCGCGCGCTGCTGGGCCTCTTCGGGTCGATGCTGATGCCGGCGACCCTGTCCCTGCTGCGCAACATCTTCCACGACCCCACGCAGCGGCGCACGGCCATCGCGGTGTGGGCCACGGGCTTCTCGGCGGGCGGGATCCTGGGCCCGGTCGTGGGCGGTCTCCTGCTCCAGCACTTCTGGTGGGGGTCCGTGTTCCTGCTGGCGGTCCCGGTGCTGCTGCCGCTGCTGGTCCTGGCGCCGGTGCTGGTGCCCGAGTCCCGCAACCCGGCGCCGGGACCGGTGGACGTGCCCAGCGCCGTGTTGATCATCACCGCCATGGTGGCGCTGGTGCACGGCATCAAGGACCTCGGCGGGCACGGCCCGTCCCCCGGGGCGCTGGCCGCCGTGGTGCTGGCGGCGGCCGCCGGGACCCTGTTCGTGCGCCGCCAGCTGCGCAGCCCGGTGCCGATGCTGGACCTGCGGCTGTTCCGCCACGCCCCGTTCACCGGCGGGCTGCTCAACAACCTGGTGGCCTCGACCACCTTCATCGGCTTCCTGTTCTTCGTCTCCCAGTACCTGCAGCTCGTGGAGGGGCTGCCGCCGCTCGAGGCAGGCCTGGCCCTGCTGCCGGGCGCCGCGGTCACCATCGCCTCGGGCCTGCTGGTGGTGCACGTGGTCGGCGTGGTGCCCCCGGCGCTCGTGCTCGGCGGCGGGCTGCTGGTCATGGCCTCGGGCTTCCTGCTCGTCCTGCTCGGGGACCTCTCCGGCGGGGTCGTGCTCGTGGTCGCCCTCATGGTCATCGGACTGGGCTCGGGCGCGGCCCAGACGATCGCCGGGGACCTGATCCTCACCGAGGTGGCCCCCGAGCAGGCCGGCGCCGCCTCGGCGATCTCGGAGACCGCCTACGAGCTGGGCGCCGGACTGGGCGTGGCCGTCCTGGGCACGGCCGTGACCGCGACCTACGCCCGCCGGACGGACGTGCCGCCCGGGCTGGACCCCGAGCAGGCGGCCATCGCGTCCGAGACCCTCGGCGGGGCGGTCGACGTCGCAGCGACCCTGGGCCCGGCCGCGTCCGAGGAGCTCCTGGCCTCCTCCGTCGCGGCCTTCGAGGCCGGCGTGCACCTGTCCGCCGGGATCGGCGCCGCTCTGCTGGCCGGAGCCGCCGTGGTCGTGGGCCTGCTGCTGCGCCGGGTCCCGCGGCTGAGGCGCCATTAGCGGCTCCGCTCAGCCGGCCGAGCGCAACCGGACGTGCTCCTCCACCCGGGCCAGGTCCCGCGGGTGCGGTGCGCCGTCCCGGAACCGGTCGAGCAGGACGTCGACGTGCTCGCGGGCCTGCCGCCGCACGGACGGGTGGACGCTCGCCGCCTCGATGCGGGCGGCGAGGTCCACGAGGGCCAGGAGGACGCTGACGTGCCCGGTGGCGTGCGGACCGATCTGGTCGAACGGCATGTCCACGACCTCCTCGACCCCCACCGTCCGGTAGCGGAGCCGGTGCACTCCATCGACCACCACCGTGTTCCCCGGCAACGGGCGCGAGACGGCCACGGCGATCCCGGACGCGACCTCCTCGATGGCGTTGACCGCGGTGTAGGGATCGTTGGTGCTCGGGGAGAGGGCGCGCACGGCGAGCTCCACCACCTGCTGCTCCGCGAAGCGCACGTCCTGGTGGGCCGAGCGCGAGTCGCCCACCTGCACGCAGCGCCGAAGCCGGCCCGCCAGCTCCTCGGCCCGGTGCTCGGGCCACACCCGGACCAGCGGCTCCGCCGGCAGGACGTGGTCGCCCACCCGCGGGACGAGCTCGACGAAGACGTCGCAGGCTTCGGCGTGGTCCCGGAGCCGCTCGTAGTCGACGCCGACGACGTAGCCGGTGCCGCCCGCCGGGACCTCTCCCCCGCCGGGACGTCCCGCGGTGCGGACGAGTTCCTCCGGCACTTCTTCCGGGTGCCACCGCTCGATCACGTGCAGCAGACGCCGGCGCACGCCGTGGACGAGGGTGTCGACCTGCACGGAGTCTGCGATGTGGTGGATGAAGTAGACGATCAGGGCGACGTCCGCGACCGCCATCAGCACGGCGAGGTTGACCGCCAGGTGCGGGACGAACGGCTGCGCGAGGTCGTCGGAGGCCGAGCGGATCGTGCGCAGGACCAGCAGGGTGTAGATGAAGGTGGAGACCAGCACGCCCAGCACCACCTGGTTGCCGCGGTCCGCCATGAAGTTGCGCACCAGCCGGGGCCCGTACGTGGAGCTGGCCGTGGCGATCACCGAGATGGTGATGGAGAAGGCGGTCGCCGCCACGCCGAGCATCGACCCGCCGATCGCGGAGAGCATCGACCGGGAGCCGTCGATGCCGACGGCGTAGAGCCATGCGATCCACGGGGAGTCCAGATCCTCGGGCAGCCACCGGTCGACGGCCACGGCGGACTGGGCCAGGACCACGGCGGCGAGCACGCAGACGGCGGGCACGAACCAGAACTTCTCGAACACCCGGCGCCAGGAGCCGGAGAGCTTGTCCATGGACCCAGCCTAGACCGGCCCGTCCGGGCGGTGGCGACAGGAGACGGCTCCGACGGCGCCCTATGCCGGGTCGTCGGGGCCGGTGTCCTCCGGGGGCCGGCCCCGGCGGACGAAGCGGACCACCCGGACGGCGATCACCGCGGCCCAGACCAGCAGCAGCACGAACACGAAGGCGCTGAACACCCCGTCCTCCGCGGACCAGGTGAGCACCTGGCCGGCGAGAAGCAGCACTGCGGTCGCGGACAGCAGGATCAGGGCGGTGCGCTCGCTGCTGCGCTCGGACATGGCGGCTCCTGCCGGTCGGCGTCCTGGTCCCCGGATCCTCGCACACCACCGGCCCGTGCGTCCCCCCGGCGACCGGACCGGCATCACCGTCCGACATCGCCGCCGGCTCCCCCGGACGGCGTTCCGTCCCGCTAGCGTGGAGGTGTCCCCGACAGAGAGGCTCCCCGATGCGCCGCACACTTCCCGCCGTGGCTCTGCTCGCGCTGACCCTGACCGGGTGCGACGACCGGCCGGAGGAGGTGGAGAGCACCCCGGGCGTCTCCCCCACCTCCTTCAGTCCCCCTCCTCCGGTCACCGCCACGCCGACGCCCACGCCGGACGGCCTGCCGACGGATCCCGGCACCGGGTCCGCGGCTCCCGCGCCGGACCCGCCGGGTCCCGAGTCTGTCCCCACTCCCTCCGAGCAGCTCGACGGTCGGTAGCACCCCCCGTGGGAGCGAGGCACGCCCGGGCCCGGTCCGGTCCGGCAGGACAAAAGTGCAGGGGGCGCCGACGGATGTCCACACCTCGATCCGCTCGGCGACACGCACAGCATGCGGCCGCCATCGGGACCTCGTATGCATAAGCATGGGCATACCCCCTCTTCCTGGAAGGCACCCCCATGTACGAGAACACCGCTCTCGTTCCCCGCCCCCGCTGGGCGACCCGTCAGGAGCTGACCGATCCCGAGACGGTCACCAACTCGCGGGAGCTGCCCGCCCGGTCCCTGGCCGGCGCGTCGCCGGTCGCGCTCCTGGAGACCTGGGAGGTCATCACCACCACGGACGGCTCCTACGTCCACCGCGACGGCCTCGTCCTCCACATCGGACACGAGGCGTGGACCGTGGAGCAGGCCAGGGCCCTGCACCGCCGGATCGGCGAGGCCCTCGCCCTGCTCGACCAGTAGCAGCACCACAGGGAGCGCGATGCGGACAGGACCTCACCGGAGGGAGTCGCTCAGGGGCGGATGGTTCCCCACAGGGTCCGGACCCTCTCGTCGACCTCGGCCACCATCGCCTCCAGGTCTTCCGGATGGCCGGTGACGGTCCGGTCCGCGCCCCAGTCCTGGTGGTCGGCGTGCGGGTAGAAGGACACGGCTGCAGCGGTGCCGAAGGTGATCACGTGGTCGGCGGCGCGCACCACGTCGTCGGTCAGTGGTTTCGGGTACACCTGCCCGAGCTCGAGCCCGCGCGCAGCCAGGGCCCGCAGTACATGCGGGTCCACGGTCGAGCCCGGATCGGTGCCGGCCGACCGCACCACCGCGGCGTCCCCTGCGTAGTGGGCCAGCAGGGCCGCAGCGATCTGTGCCCGGCCGGTGTCATGACGTCCGACGAACAGCACCTGCGGCAGCCCCGAGCCGTCCCGGGCGTGAGCCAGTGCGGCCAGCCGGTCCGCGGCGAAGTGCCCGGCCAGCGCCGCCAGGTGCGTGCGCACCCGTGCGGTGCGGGACAGGGCGGTGTAGGACTCGAACACCACTCGTTCCACCACGTCCGGAGAGAGCACCCCGGAGTAACGGGCCGCGAGGCGCTCCGCCGTGCGTTCCAGCACGTGGGTGTCCAAGGGACTGGTCGCTTCGGCATGGTCGTTCACCGGCACTCCTGAGGATCGGGACGGGCAGTGGACCGTGGCGCGGGTTCACCCGGCGCAGGCCGGACCGGCCGACCGCGCGGTGATCTCCACCTGCAGGGCGGTGACCCTGGCCTGGTAGGCGGTCCCGGGCCGCAACGGGCCCGGTCCGGGTCCTCGACGCCGATGACCCAGTCGGCGGCTCGCAGCAGGTCGGCGGTCACTGGTTCCGGGGGCGCCGTGGCCGCCGGGACACCGTGGCCGACCAGCACGCCCTTTGCGTACGGGTCCTTCGCCGCCGCCGGGCAGATGCCCCCCGGAGCAGCTGACCACTGCTCCACCCGCCAGCTCTGCGTGAGCATCGGCCACGCACCGCTCGACCAGCTCGGGGAAGAACGTTCCCGCTGAGCGGGTGCACAGGTGCCCGGCGGTGCGCTGGAGCATCCTCGGATCCGTCGGATCGAGGCTCTGCGCGGTCATGGAGATCACCTGGGACGTCGTCAACGGCGGCAGGTCAGGGTCGGCAACGCCGCAGCACGACGTCGTCGTGGCTGAGCATCTTCCGGGTCCCGGTGCTGATGTCCCGGATCCAGACCACCCCCAGGTGCGGGACGGTCTCCTCCACGACCCCGCGGTGGTGAAGCACCGCGCCCCGGTGCGCCTCGACCTGCTCGCCCGGACGAAGCTCCCCCCAGTCCACCGCAGGCCGCTCGTCCTCCGTCGTGCTGATGATCCCGGTCATGCTGGCTCCCCCTCTGTCCGACCCCCACATCGTGATGACGATCTCATCCTGACGTGCTCGGGCGGCGGACACATGACCACCCGGTGAACAGCAGGAGGACGATCCGGTCGCCCGGAATCCGTCGGGCGTGACGAAGGGCCCCACCTGCTCTCGCTGTTGCGGCAAGTGGGGCCCGTCGAGTGTGTGCCCCGTGGGGCTCGAACTCTGCCAAGAGCGCACGCCAGGGTAGGAATCCCCGGAAATACAACGATCGAGTCCACTGTTGATAACGCTCCGTCACGGTGAATCGTGGGCACATGTGGGCAGAATGTGGGCACGCTGTTGAACACGGGCCTTTTGCGGACTCTCTGCGGACTCCGCCGACCGGAAATGCCGGCACATGCTGCCAATGGGATCTACAGGCAGAATCATGGGAACTCCCAAGGAAGGGCGTCCCGTGAACCTCGGCGTCCGGCCGGATCACACTGGCGGAAACGATCACTCACCGCCACCCAGGCACAGAGTCACAGCCACTGACGAACACGGCACCGTATTAGGCACACAAGCGGCACCCTCGCCTGCGAACTCCAAGGTGTACAGAGGCATCTAGCCCATTGCGGTCATCAGCCTGCTCATGGACGACACCGGCGAGATCCGCACGTACGCGGATGATGCCCTAGGAGCATTGGACTAGCAAGGCTGATTCGGACAAAAAAGCGCCCCCAGCCTGAAACAACTGGGGGCGCTGAAACCGCAAATTAATTGGCTAGAATTGCACAAATGTCGGTAACCTTACCCGGTCCTTCAAACCTTACCTTTTCACCTGTAGCATCGTTAACAAATGTGACATTGCCGCGTGTTAAAAATACGCCGGGGTCTTCGGTTGTCAGGACGTTCACTCCAGTTGCCCTGACAACCGTCTCGTTCTCCAAAAACTCAATATGAAATGCGCCATTAGCCTTATAGGTTACAGAATTTGACTCATCGCCCGTGTCGGTTATTGTCACGGTTGTATTAGGCGATATGGCGATGACCTGATCCAAACCAGGGACTTCAAAGAATTTTCCCTTGCCTACTGCATCAATTCGGACGTCCAAATCACCGGGGCACTCCGCATATCTTGTGTCCGTGTAAGGCTCAGGCGGAGCCGCAATGGCAGGGCCGACACCAAGTCCTCCAGCCAGCAGTGCGCCGCCAATTACGGCACCCAGCGCAGATTTATTCCGTGTTTCCATGACTACCCCCAGTTTCGTCGCGGTGACGACCTAAAGGTAAGTCCTAAAGAGCCAGGATAATCCGTGCGCCGGAAATTAAGTTGGTCACATTTCGGCAACGCACTGAACCCTCCGTCAACTTGCCGGGACGGTAACAATCAACTCATGGTTCCAGTTTTAGCGATCGTAAATACGCCCGTACATCGACACCAGGATCGCTAACAGGGCTGCCACCACGAGGGCACCCGGCCCGTCCAGGTGACGTAGCGTCCCCGGCTGTACCGCTCCACCCGCAACCTGACCACGGTGCGCCTGGTGTCCGGACCGGGCGCACCGTGGTGCCACACTTGGATGCCTTGACCGGACGGTGAGACTTCTACGGCGAAGACGTCCGGGGTTCCGTCGATAAGCTCGAGCACTCCCGGGGACGGTTGCCCACCCGCGGTCAGCACGCCGTCCAGGTCGATGCAGCTCACGTCGTCGTCCTCAGTGAGCACGAAGCCCAAACGGCCACCCGCGCACCCCAGCGCGTCCCGGTAGCTCCTCCACGTCCCCGGGTCACCCACGACAGCGATGCGGCCCGTAGAAGGGCACACAGGGAACTTGGTGGACTGCGCACCACGACGGGCCTCCGTCCAACCAACCCACCGATCCACGTTCCGCATGACCCTTGGCGGTTGCGCCGTGGCACCACGAGCGCGCTGCCGGCACCGGCTCGAGCAGTCCCGGGCATCCGTCCGGGCAGTCCCCAGCGGATCCCCGCACTGCTGACATTGGTGGGTCGTTTGCTTAAACCGATGGTACTAACCCGCACTTGTTCGGGTAACGGGTAATCTTCGCCCTTGTGTGATTAACGTGCCTTGAACGCCGTCCGCAATTGTGCTTGCTGTGGACTCTTTACGGACCCAGGAAGCGCCCGACCGACTACTTCAGAATATCTATTGTTATTACTCATCGAGGACGTCGTAAGGGTGCCGCCATTCGGACTCGTCCCGAGGGATCGGCTCTACCCATGTCCCGGGTATGAACACGTCGAGGATGCCCAGCGGGCCACATTCTCGCCAGAACTCCACCAGGGGGCCGCGCTTCGTCATCAACACCTTTCCGTCGACCACGAGCGCACCTAGGACAGTGGGGATGCGGGCACGCCCGTACGGCTCCTTAGTTGTACGGATAGCGGGTCGTCCCAGCACCCGGCGTCATGCTCGGTGCGGACACCGTTGCCGCTACGGCCCACTGTTCCGAAGTAAGGGTCAGACAGACAGGCGTACACGCCGGCGCGGACACACTAATCAACCCCTCGAAACCATGCCGACAGGCATGCACCAAACGCCCACCCTGTCGATTTGATCAACGTGGACGAAGGCCGGCTCTACGAGGGTCCCGAGTTCCGTTTCCGTGACGACGAGTTCGGCGTCAAGCTCATGTGGACCCCTGACGAAATCCGCTTCGGGCTGTCCAGTGGCACGAGCACCGACATGCTGATCCACGCCGGACTCCTCGGGCGGCGCTCCTCGATTGACCAGGCCCTCCGCGCCGAGGGCAAGCTCGATTAACTCCGGCCCGACAGATCAGCCCCCGGCGCGTAATGTGCCGGGGGCTCGTCGTGTCTACAGGCGACTGCATTTACATCCGCAGCCATGGGGGACGCCCAACGGAAGGCACCCCATCAGACAGACCTTCGCCCTACTCCCCGCAGCGCTACTCCTTACCTCGTGCGGGGCCAACGCAGAAGAGCCCCCGCAGGCCGACGCGTCCCCATCGTCGGTGGTCGTTGAGGACACGTGCACACCCCCACTCCACCCCCCCTCAGGAGCACATAATGACCGCTTCCGCCGCCACCGAGACCACCCACCTGTTCGACGATCTCGACACCAGCGCCACCAGCCCCACCAGTCGCGTCCACTGGGAAGGCCCGGTCGTCGAACTGCACGGCTTCAGCATGCAGCCTTTCTGGGGCCCTCCGAGGGCGTGTTCTTCGGGGTCCATGCGCTCGTGCACACCGTCGGGCTGGACGAGCTCGAGCAGGTCGCCAGGCAGATGCGGGACCTGAGCACCAAGGCAAAGAAGGTCTAACCACCCCTTAAATGCAGACAGGGCCCCGGCTCCCTTCATGGGAGACCGGAGCCCTTGGCGTGTCGTCATAACAATTTTGGGATACATACCACCGTGTCAACCAAATAGTAGTCATACACCCGTAACGTGGCCTCCTTCAGACTAAGTAAGCCTCACTCTGAGACCTGAGATTCACAGCCGACATTCAACATGCCACGGACGTCACCAATAAGGGTCGTCCAGAACCGAACACCTGATGACAGGGGTTTTATCATGTCCAGCAACCAGGGCCCCAAAAAGCGGATTAAGCCTGCCACACGCAGAATAGCTCTCATTTCCGTCCTAGGTTTCGCCGCCACCGCAGGACCTCTAGCAATTGCACCAGCGGCCGAAGCAGCCACGACGTCGGGTGGGTGCACACTCGGCCCATTGTCACCCATATACGTGCGTCACGGTACGGATGGCGAAAAGATAATTGATTATCGAATAAGCGTAAACTGTGCTGCAAACCGCCGACTTGTAGTCGAACAATACTTTTATGAAGCTGACTCGGGATGTGGATGGTGGAGTTGCAATTACGACGATCGCCTAGGCTCCACAACTCACAACCGCACGTTTACAACGACCGGAGGGCAGTTTAGATTACACGCGGAACGTCGACTTCCAAATACTGAGGACGGGGCCGAAGAAGTGTACCATGTTATCCGATTTAGGACCCTGTCACGGGACAACACATGGGAAAATCAATGGACCAATATGGAAAGAAGTAGCACGGTAAGCTTTACCAACGGCTAATTATAGGATGCCCACACAGGGGCAGGGCTTCAGGAATTATCCCCTGAAGCCCTGCTTGCCCTAAGATCTGGTCTCATAACTCGGTCGCCTGGCGCAGCCGGCGGACGTTGATGAGCGTGACAGCGAGCAGGAGCAACGGCAGCAGGGTTGCTGCGGTGCGGTCGTAGCGCAGCCCGAGGCGCTTGAAGCGCAGCACCCACGAGATGGTGCGCTCCACCACCCAGCGCTGTCGGCCCAGGTGGGTCTTGGCCTCGATCCCACGACGGGCGATGCGAACCTCGATGCCCCGCCGATGCAGGTGACGGCGGCACCGCGGGGAGTCGTAGCCCTGGTCCGCATGCAGCTTCTCCGGTCGGCGACGGGGCCGCCCCGGGCGTGCTCGGCGGCCGCGCACCGCCGGGGTGGTCTCCAGCAGTGGCTCGAAGAGCTTGCTGTCGTGGACGTTCGCCGCCGAGACCAACACGTGCAGTGGCAACCCGGCCGCGTCGGTGAGCAGGTGGTACTTCGTGCCCGGCTTCCCGCGGTCGGTGGGGTTGGGGCCCGTCAGCTCACCCCCTTTTTGGCCCGCACCGCAACCGCGTCGATGCTGGCGCGCGACCAGTCGAGAAGCTGCTCCTCGGAGAGCTCTTCGAGCACGGCCCGGTGCAGCTTCTCCCACACCCCGGCCTCCTGCCAGGCGCGCAGCCGGCGCCAGGCGGTGTGCCCGGACCCGCACCCCGGGGCCGGAGGCAGGTCCCGCCACCGGCACCCGGTGTGGAGTACGAACAAGATGCCCTCCAGGGCCGCCCGGTCCTCGATACGAGGCCGCCCACCGGGACCTCGAGGCGGTGGCTGAGGCGGGATCAGCGCGGCGATCAGCTCCCACAGACGGTCATCGACCATCCACGACTGCGTCCTCGTCGTCATGCAGGCACCGTGAACCGCCCAGGGGAGGACCGGCAACGACAGACCGGGTTTTGAGACCAGGTCTAAGGCGGGCAAGCGGTACAGGGTCAGGTATCGGACTCCGGATCGTCGGCAGACGGACAAGCGCGGGTTCAAAACCAAACGCGACGCGGATCGGTTTGCCCGGACGGTTAAGGTCTCGAAAGATCGGGGCGAGTGGATCGACCCGGCGGACGCCCGTGCCACGATCGGGGACCTCGGGGCCGTCTGGATTGAGAGCAGGTCCAACCTCAAGCCGTCTACGTACCGGTCTGTGGAGTCGGCCTGGCGCGTCCATGTAGAACCACGGTGGGGAACCAAACAGGTTTCAGAGATTAGATTCTCCGAGGTTGAGGCATGGGCCGGTGAGCTCGCACGAGCCAAGTCACCCAGCACCGTCCTCCGTGCCCACGGGGTGCTGCTCTCCATCCTCGAGGGCGCGGTCCGTGACCGGCGCATCCCGTCCAACCCGGCCGCAGGTGTCGCGCTCCCCCGGAAGACGCGGCGCCCGCACGTGTACCTGACCCACGAGCAACTGAACGCCCTGGCCGGCGCATCCAAGCACCCCACGCTTGTCCTGCTCCTGGGATACACCGGGCTGCGGTGGGGCGAAGCTGTCGGGCTCCGGGTCCGGGACGTAGACCTTGCCCGCCGTCGAATCAACGTCGAGCGGAACGCCGTCGAAGTCGGTTCCCGTATCGAGGTTGGCACCCCGAAATCCCACAAGAAGCGCACTGTGCCGTTCCCGGCCTTCCTCGGGACACTGCTGGTCGAGCACGTCCAGGGGAAGGGACCGCACGACCTGATGTTCCCCGGGCCCTCCGGGGGCTTCCTGCGACGCCCCAAGCTTTCCGAGGCCGTGTCGGATGGGGAAGATGGACGGAAGCGTTCGGGAGACGGACACAGTTGGTTCTCCGCGGCCCTTGGCACTGCTGAACTCCCCCACATGACTCTGCACGATCTGCGGCACACCGCGGCGTCCCTGGTCGTTCAGGCTGGCGCTCATGTCAAGGCGGTGCAGCGAATACTCGGGCACGCCTCGGCGGCGATGACCCTGGACGTGTACGCAGACCTGTTCGACGACGACCTAGACGCGGTCGCCACAGCCTTGGATGACGCCGCATCACGAGCAGGTGTGGGCAAAATGTGGGCATCCTATGAGGATCGGACATAAGAAAGGACCCCACTCCCCCGCGCTGGCAGGGAAGCGGGGCCCTCGGAATGTGTGGGCCCCGTGGGGCTCGAACCCACGACCCATGGATTAAAAGTCCACTGCTCTACCAACTGAGCTAGAGGCCCGTGCTCCACCGGCGGGCACGGGGCTCGGCCGGTCCGGAGCGGGCACCACTCTACCGCACGGTCGGCGCCGGGAGCCGGAGCCCGCCGCCCGCCCCGGATCAGTTCCACCGCTGGACGGCTAGGGTGGTGGACAGTCCCGCGCCACCCCACACCCAGCCGACCGGAGGACCGACCGTGCCCCACCCGAGCACCGAGGAAGAAGCACGCGCGGAGACGGGGCTCTTCGGACCGTCGGCCGTCACCGAGTACCTCGAGCAAGTGGTGGAGCAGCTGCGGGACGTCCGCGGCGGCGAGCCCAGCTCCTCCATCCCCGCCCTCGCGGGAGCCGACACCGAGCGCTTCGGCATCGTCATCGCCACCGCGGACGGCCACGTGTACGAGGCCGGCAGCACCCGGGACGAGTTCAGCATCCAGTCGATCTCCAAGGCGTTCACCTACGCACTCGCCCTCTCCGACCTCGGGGCGGAGGCGGTGCACGCGAAGATGGACGTGGAGCCGAGCGGGGACGCCTACAACGAGATCTCCCTCCAGCCCGGCACCGGGCGTCCCGCCAACCCGATGATCAACGCCGGCGCGATCGCCTCGACGTGGCTCGTCCCCGACAGCGACCGCGACCTGCGCCGGGACCGGATCCGCGACGCCTACTCCCGCTGCGCGGGCCGGGACCTCGCGATCAGCCCCGAGGTCCTGGCCCAGGAGCACGACGCCGGGGACCGCAACCGCGCCCTCGGCTACCTCCTGGCCTCCGCCGGCATCATCGAGGGGGACCCGGCCCAGGCCCTCGAGGACTACTTCGCCCAGTGCTCGGTGCTGATCACGTGCCGCGACCTCGCCCTGATGGGCGCGACCCTCGCCAACGCCGGCACGAACCCGCTGACCGGGGACGAGGTCTTCGACGTCGACACGGTCTCCCGGGTGCTGTCCGTCATGAGCTCCTGCGGGATGTACGACGACGCCGGCGAGTGGATGGTCCGGGTGGGCCTGCCCGCGAAGTCCGGGGTGGGCGGCGGCATCATCGCCGTCCTGCCCGGGGAGCTCGCCGTGGCCGTCTTCTCCCCGGCGCTGGACCGGCACGGCAACAGCGTGCGCGGGGTGCTCGCCTGCGAGCGGCTCTCCCAGGACCTCGACCTGCACTTCACGCACACCGCCCGGGTGGCACACTCCACGGTGCGCGCCAGCTACCCGATCGACCAGTCCCCGTCGCTGGTCCGCCGCAATGCCGAGGCGGAGGCCGTGCTGGCCGAGCACGGCAGGGACGGCGTCGTCGTGGAGCTCCAGGGCGACCTGCTGTTCACCGGCACGGAGACCGCGATCCGCACGGTGCGCGACGTCGCCTACGACGCCTCCTACGTGGTGGTGGACATGCGCCGGGTGGACGCGATCGCCGACTACGCGATGCCGCTCCTGGCCAAGACCCGTGCCGAGCTGCACGCGGCGGGCCGCACCGTGGTGGCGGTCGCCTCCGACCCGGGCTTCGCCGGCCCCTTCAAGGGCGAGCCACCGCTCGAGGTGTTCCCCAGCCGGGCCGCTGCCATCAAGTGGGTCGAGGACCGGCTGCTCGAGGAGCACGGCGGACCGGAGTGCACCCCCTCCCGGGTGAAGCCCGTGGAGTCCGAGCTGCTCTCCCGGCTGGACCCCGAGGACGCCCGCACCCTCCGCGCGCGGACCGTCGAGCGGACGTGGGCGGCCGGGGAGAACATCCTGCGCACGGGGCAGAACTTCGCCGGCATCCACCTCATCGTCAGCGGGAGCGTGTCGATGTCCCTGCGCACGCCCACCGGCGAGCGCGTCGAGCTGCAGGTGCTCGGCCCGGGGATGAGCTTCGGGGAGCTCGCCCTGGGCACCGGGGACAGGCAGCACGTGACCCTGAGCGCCGTCACCGACGTCACCGCCCGGGTGCTGCCCCCGCAGGCGCTGGCGGAGCTCGAGCAGGAGGAGCCCGCGCTGGGGCTGCGGCTGTGGAAGGCGCTGGCCCGGGACGGCTTCGAACGGGCCGACCAGCAGTGGCGGGACGCGGCGGTGCACGCCTCCTCCAGCGACTGGTGAGCGCTCCGTGGCCCGCCGCGGGCCACGGCCGTACGCTGGACGCATGAGCGACGTGCCCCGCCACCACAAGCCGGTGAAGTTCTCCCCGGAGCAGTTCGAAGCGCACGAGGGCGGACCCGACCCGGCCCGCGTCTCGGAGGCGGCCCACCTCGCCGCGCACGCCCTGGTCTCCCGCGGGCGTGCCAGCGACGACCCCGAGATCAGCCGGCGGCTCATCGAGCTGACCGACGAGCAGGGGCTGGAGGGGATCGCCGAGATGTGGGCGGAGGCCCCGGCGGTGTCCCTGCCCGGGGCCCTGTGGCGGCTCTACGCCCTGCGGGCGGCCGTGCGCAAGGATCCGGTGCGGATGGGCCGGTACTTCGCGGCGGGACGCGGCACGGCGCAGGTCTCGCACGTGGTGGCCGGTGTCGCCGAGCCCCCCGGGGCGGAGGAGATCACCTCGATGGCGGACGCGATCCTCTCCGGGGCGTTCAACGGGGACTTCGACGTCGCCCTGGACCGGTTCGCGGCCTTCTGCCGCGTCACCGCCCTCGGCCGGATCCGGCTGGCGGACACCGGGCAGATGCCGGTCCTGGACCCGGGCGGGGCGCGCCCCCCGAGCACCGTGGCCCGCACCCAGCGGCTCGAGCGGACGGCGGAGGAGCTCGAGGCCGCGGCCCACCAGTGGCGCCGCGGCCACCTCGACTGATCCGCGCCGTCCCGGCCGTGCACGTTCCCACAGCCGGCGGACTTGGCCCCACGGACACGTCGACTACCATGGGACGCAGGTGCCGGGCCGCGGCAGCCCCGGGCTCCATCACATAGCCGCCACGAGCGGCCTTCCGCCGAGAGGCGCTCCCGGTCCGGCACCGCCCTCCCCCTCTTCCCGGGGCCGTCACCCGTCCGCGGGCCGTTCGACGGCCCCCTGTACAGTGGGATCCGCCGTGCTCCGCGGCGCAGGTCCCGACGCCCAGGACGGTCAGCACATGGCGCTTCGCATCTTCCCGGAGGACGAGCTCGTCCTGGATCTGCTGGCGGACATGTCGGGACAGGTGACGGAGAGCGTCAGGCTCCTGTCCGAGCTGCTGGGCTCCCCCGAGAGCCACACGGACATCCTCGACGCGATCCGCGAGTGCGAGGCCCGGTCCACCGACCTGTACTTCTCCGTGATGACCACGGTGCGCTCCACGTTCGTGATCCCCATCCCCCGGCAGGACGTCTACATCCTCGGGCACTGGCTCAACAAGGCCGCCGAGGAGCTGCTGGCGGTCGCGGAGGCGCACGTCACCTACTCGCTCTCCAGGCCCCCCGCGTACGCCACCGACCAGCTGGGGGTCATCGAGCGGATGTCCGAGCTGACCACCCGCGCGATGCGCGACCTCGGCAGCCTCCAGGGGCTGGACGACTACTGGTACGAGATGCTGCGGCTGGGCAAGCAGTCCGAGCGCATCTACCAGCTGCACATGAGCCACCTGCTCGAGCACCACAAGGCGATCGCCGCGATGCGCCGGGAGCGGGCCGTCCGGCGCTTCGCGGAGGCCGCGCGCGCCCTGGTCCGGGTCTCCACCGAGGTGGGCCGCATCGTCGTGGCGGAGTCCTGAGCCCGTGCTGACGGCCCTGACCGTCCTGGGGATCACCCTCGCCGTGCTGCACACCGTCGTCAACGGCTTCCACGACGCCCCCAACGCCCTCGCCCTGCCCGTGCGCTTCCGCGCCCTGACCCCCCGGGTGGGGCTCGTCTTCACCGCCCTCGTCAACGTCGCCGGCGTGTGGGCGGCCGGGTACCTGCTCGCGGACTGGGTCATCCGGGGCGTGCCCGTGCCGCACGACGTGGTGGGCTCCGCGACGGTCGTCTGCGCCCTGCTGACGACCATCGGCTGGAACCTGCTCACCTGGTGGTGGGGCATGCCCAGCTCCTCGACCACGGCGCTGGCAGGCGGACTGCTCGGCGCCCTGCTGGGCGGCCGCGCCGTGGGGCTCGTGGCGGAGAACCCGATCACCGCCACGGCCTTCTACCAGGTCGTCGTGCCGCTCGTGCTGGCACCGCTGCTCGCCTACGCCGTGGCCTGGGCCCTGGTGGTCCCGCTGCTCCACCTGCTGCGGCACTCCGAACCGGAGGCCACCACCTTCCGCTCCCGGCTCGTCCTGGCCATCGGCGCGGCGGCCGTCTCCTTCGGGCACGGCATCCACCACGGGCGCCGGGCCGTCTGGGTCTTCGCCACGCTCCTGCTGTGCGCCGGCCTCCCGGACCCGCTGGCCGGCGGGGTCGCGCCGTGGCTGGTCCTGGTCGTCGCGGCCGGGCTCGGCGCGGGCACCCTGTTCGGGGCCTGGCGGATCGCCTACACCCTGTCCTCCCGGATGATCACGATCGACCCCTTCCGCGGCGCGCTGGCCCAGGGCGTGGCGGGCTCGCTGCTGTTCCTGGGCGGGACCCTGATCCCCGTGCCCATGTCCACGTCCCAGACCACGGCCGCCGCGATCCTGGGCGCCGGGCGGCAGCAGCGCTTCCACACGGTCAACGTCCGGGTGGTGCGGCGAGTCCTGCTCGTGTGGGTCCTCACCGTCCCGGCGTGCGCCCTCATCTCCGGGACGCTGCTGCTCGCCCTCTCCCCGTTACTCTGACGCCCCGCCGGGAGGACTGCCGCCGGCGCCGTGGACCAGGGCGCGCTGCGGCTCGCGGGCGCCGACGACGACGGGCGCCGGCCACCTCCGCAGCGGGGTGACCGGCGCCCGTGGCCCGTGCCGGGACGGCTCAGCCGAAGCGACCGGAGACGTAGTCCTCCGTCTGCTTCTCCGTGGGGTTGCTGAAGATCTCGGCGGTGGGCCCGTACTCGATCAGCTTTCCCGGCTTGCCTGTGCCGGCGATGTTGAAGAAGGCGGTCCGGTCCGACACCCGGGAGGCCTGCTGCATGTTGTGGGTCACGATGACCACGGTGTACTCCTCCTTGAGCTCGCTGATCAGGTCCTCGATCGCCAGCGTGGAGATCGGGTCGAGGGCGGAGCAGGGCTCGTCCATGAGGATGACCTCGGGCTTCACCGCGATCGCGCGGGCGATGCACAGACGCTGCTGCTGCCCGCCGGACAGACCGGACCCCGGCTTGTCCAGGCGGTCCTTGACCTCGTTCCAGAGGTTCGCCCCCTGGAGTGAGCCCTCCACGAGGTCGTCCGCGTCGGAGCGGGAGATCCGTTTGCTGTTGAGCTTCACCCCCGCGAGCACGTTGTCGCGGATGGACATGGTGGGGAACGGGTTGGGCCGTTGGAAGACCATCCCGATCATCGAGCGCACCAGGACCGGGTCCACACCGGGGCCGTAGAGGTTCTCGCCGTCCAGGAGGACCTTGCCCTCGGCCCGGGCGCCGGGAATCACCTCGTGCATGCGGTTGAGAGTGCGCAGGAGGGTCGACTTGCCGCACCCGGAGGGGCCGATGAACGCTGTCACCGAGCGGGCGTCGATCCCCATGGCGACGTCGTCGACGGCCAGGAAGTCGCCGTAGTAGACATTGAGGTTCTCGACGTCGATTCGCTTGGACATGTGTGTTCCTTGCTTCTTTCTCGCGGAGGTGCGTGCGGGAGATCCGGCGGGAGTGCGGTGTGGTTCGCGTCAGCGGCCGGCGGCCTTGGGCGCGAAGGCTCTCGCGACGAGCCGGGCGAGCAGATTGAGCAGCATCACGATCAGGATCAGGATCAGTGCCGCCGCCCACGCGCGCTGCTGCGAGGGATCCGGATTGGTGGGTGAGGTGGGGGTGAGGATCTGGTAGTAGATGAAGGTCGGCAGCGTGGTCATCCATCCGGAGAAGGAGCTCCAGTTGATCGCGGTCGCGAAGCCCGCTGTGACGAGCAGCGGAGCGGTCTCCCCGATCACGCGGGCGATCGCCAGGGTGACTCCGGAGGCGATGCCGGAGATCGCGGTGGGGATGACCACCTTGAGGATGGTCCGCCACTTGCGCACGCCGAGGGCATAGGCGGCCTCGCGCAGCTCGTTCGGGACGATCTTGAGCATCTCCTCGGTGTTCTTCACGACCGTGGGGATCATCAGCACCGTCAGTGCGACCGCCGCCACGAAGCCGAAGCGGGTGGATGGGCCCAGCAGGAGACCGAAGAGGGCCGCGGCGAACAGGCCCGCCACGATCGACGGGATCCCCGTCATGACGTCCACGAAGAACGTGATCGACCTCCCGAGCCAGCCCCCCTTCGAGTACTCCACGAGATAGATGGCCGTGAGCAGGCCGATGGGCACCGACATGAGCGTGGCCCAGAAGGTGATGGACACCGTGCCCACGATCGCGTGGTACGCGCCCCCCAGCACGGGCCCCTCCCCGGCGGCGGCGGCGTTGTCGGTGGCGCCCGTGACCCCGTTCATCGACGTGAGCAGCAGATTCGAGTTCAGCCCCGGGACACCGTTGGCGAGAACCGTCCAGATCACGGAGATCAGCGGGACCACCGCGAGGATGAACGCCGCGTGGACCAGGTAGGTCATCAGGGAGTCGGCACCCTTCCGCCCACCCTCGACGGCGGTCACGGCGAGCGGGGCGGCCACGAGGAACACCGCGGCGGCGAAGACGGCCCAGACGACGGTGGAGAATCCCACCAGCGCGGCAAGTGCCGCTCCCACCACGACGGCGGCGACCGCGATCGCCGGGACGAGCCACTTCGGCTTCTGGTTGCGCGTCAGACTGGGCCGCCGGCCCGCAGGGCTCGGTGACGAGGTCGGCTGACGGAGGGATGCGGTCGACATCAGTTGGCTCCCGAGAATTCCTTGTAGCGGGCGATGATGGCGCGGGCGATCATGTTCACGATCAGGGTGATGAGGAACAGGATCAGACCGGCAGCGATGAGCTCGGACAGCCGCAGGCCATAGGCCTCCGGGAAGTTGAGCGCGATCTCGGCCGCGATGGTCTGGTTCCCCGACTGCAGGAGCGAGGCCGTCAGCGGACCGCCCGAGAGCACCAGGGCCACGGCCATCGTCTCGCCGAGGGCCCGGCCGAGGGCCAGCATCACCGAGGAGATGATGCCGGGACGCGCGAACGGCAGCACGGTCATCCGGATCATCTCCCAGCGGGTGGCGCCGAGGGCCAGGGCCGCCTCCTCGTGCAGCTTGGGCGTCTGGATGAAGATCTCCCGGGACATCGCCGTGATGATCGGCAGGATCATGATGGCCAGCACGATGCCGACCGTGAGCATGGTCTTGCCGGTCTGTGAGGGGGGACCTGAGAACATCGGGATGAAGCCCAGGTTCGCGGTGAGCCAGGCGAAGAAGGGCACGAGCGCGGACGCGAGGACCGTGGTGCCCCACGCGCCGTAGATGACGGACGGGATCGCGGCCAGCAGGTCGATGATGTAGCCGACCGGCTTCGCGATCCGCGCGGGGGCGTAGTGGGAGATGTACAGCGCCACCAGCACGCCGATCGGGGTCGCGATCACCAGCGCGATGATGGCTGCGATCACCGTGCCGATGATCAGGGGCCAGATGTAGGACCAGAAGCCGGCCCCACCCGTGATGTCCTCGGCGGACGCCTGGAACGTGGGCAGAGCCTCCAGGAAGAGGAACAGTGCGACAGCTGCGAGGGACGCGAGGATCAGGATGCCCGCGCCGAGGCTGAACCCCGCGAAGATCGAGTCGCCGGCCCGGCCGCCGGTCGCGTCGTCCTCGACGAGCGCGGCGGGCTCCTGGGTGGTGAGGGTGGTGGACATGTCGTGCGCCCCTTCGGTGGCCTGGAACGAGCTGCGCCGGACGGGATCGGTCCCGGCGCCGGGGACTGGTGATGCGTCTCACACGAGGACGCCTCACACAGAAACGTCCCGTTCGGCGCGGGCTCGGACCCGAGGGCCCGGCCCGCACCGAACGGGATCAACAGGACGGAATCAGCCGGCGACCGTGATCTGGTCGAGTGCCTCCTGCGCGGAGGTGCGCAGGTTCTCGGACATCGGGGCGGAGCCGGCGGCGTCGGCGGCGGTCTGCTGTCCCTCCTCGCTGATCACGTACTCGCCGAAGGCCTTGGCCAGCTCGGCGGTCTCCTGGGAGTCGTACTGCGAGCAGAACAGGTGGTAGGAGACCAGCACGATCGGGTATGACCCGGACTCGGTGGTGTCACGCTCGAGGTCCATCGCCATGTCGTACTCGGCGCGGCCCTCGATCGCGGACGAGTTCTCAACGGCCGTGGCGGCCGCCTCGGGCGAGTACTCGACGTACTCCTCCCCGACCTGCACCGCCACGGTGCCGAGGTCCCCGACGGCCGAGGCATCCGCGTACGTGATGGCGCCCTCGGTCGCGTTGGTGGACTGGACCACGCCGGCGGTGCCCTTGTTGTTCTCCGCGGCCCACTGGGAGGGCCAGTTGCCGGAGACCTCCTCGGTCCACACCTCGGGGGCGGCCGCAGCCAGGTACTCCTGGAAGTTCTCGGTGGTGCCGGACTCGTCGTTGCGGTGCACCACGGTGATCCGAGTGTCGGGCAGCTCGGCGTCCGGGTTGAGCTCGGCGATGGCGGGGTCGTTCCACTCGGTGATCTCGCCGGTGAAGACCTGGGCCATGGTGGGGCCGTCCATGTTCACGGTGTCGACGCCGGGCAGATTGAAGGCCACCGCGATCGGGGAGATGTAGGCCGGGATGTGGAAGCCGCCGTCGGGACCGCACACCTCCTGGGACGCCGCGTACTCCTCGTCGTCGAGGTAGGCGTCGGTGCCGGCGAAGTCCGCGCCGCCGGCGGTGAAGGCCTCGCGCCCGGCGCCGGAGCCGTCCGGCGAGTACTGCACCTGCGCCTCGGGGTTCGCGCCCTGGAAACCGTTCTGCCAGGCCGTCATCGCGGCCTGCTGCGAGGACGCACCGATCCCGGTCAGCGTGCCCGAGACTCCGGCACCGGCGGCCGGGGTCTCGGCGGAGCCGCCCCCCTCGCCGGTGGCGTTGTCCGTACCGCACGCGGTCAGTGCGAGCGAGCCGATGGCCAGAACGGCCGCGGAACGGCCGAGGTGGGAAACCTTCACTTGAATAGCCCCTTCAGATCACGGTGGTGCCCCTTGAGGGGCCGTCCTTCGATGTGGCGCCGGAAGAGTTCCGGGCCGGTGCGAGAGGTGGATCTGTGGTGCGACCGCGGACCTCTCACCCAGAGACGCTAGGGAGCGCAGGTGGCCAGATTGGCCCATGAAGGTGAACGGAGGGTGAACACCGCCCCCGCAGCCGTGCCGTCGTTGCCGATCTCACACCGCGACGGGCGATATCCTGGTCCTCTTCCAGCGCTGCGCCCCGACGCAGTGCCCGAGCCGAGGAGCACCACGACGTGGCGATGGCCCGACCGACCGAGACCGACCGCTACGCCTGGCCCCGGCTGCTGGTCTGGCTGGTGGCCGGGTCCGTCGTCCTGACCCTCGCCAGTCTCTTCGCCGTCTGGTGGGCGCCGACACCACCGATCTACCACTACGTGGAGGTCACCTCCGAGGTGAACCTGCCGATGTGGTGGACGGTGCTGCTGCTCATCGCGGGCGCGACGCTCATGCTGGTCGTCGCCGCCTCTGCTGCGAGCCGCCGGGTCGCCCTGGCCTGGCGCGTGGCCGCGGTGATCGCGCTGCTGATGTCCCTCGACGACGCCACCATGCTGCACGAGAAGCTGGGGGCGATCGTGGAGCGGTTCTGGGCGGACATCGAGCTCACCTTCACGTGGGTGGTGCTGGGGGTGCCCATCGCCCTCGTGGTCGTGCTGCTCGCATGGTGGGCCGCTCGCCGTCTTCCCCGGGTGTCCGGCCGCCTGCTGCTGGGCGGCTTCGTGGTCTTCCTCGGCGCCGCGGTCGGCTTCGAGCTGATCGCCGAAGCCGTGCTCGGGACCGACCCCCACTGGTTCCTGTACCGGTTCGTCTACCACCTCGAAGAGGGCCTGGAGATGACCGGGGCGGCCCTGCTCGTGGTCGCCCCCCTGTCCGACCTACGGCGCGTCCGCACGCTGTCGGGGGCGCCGGCCGAGGGGTCCGCGGTCAGCCCGTCCACGCGCGAGGAGTCGGCGCCCCCGCTCGCCTAGGATGGCCCCATGCAGCCAGGCAACCGGGCGCGCGCCGCGGCCCGCGCGGTGCGCAGCCGCACCCGGATCGGTCTCACCAGGGTCCGGACGGGGCTGCTCCAGAGCTTCCAGATCACGGTCGCCAGCGTGGGTGCCTATGTGATCGCCGAGCGGCTGCTGGGCCACTCCGGGCCCATCTTCGCGGCCACCGCCGCCCTCGTGGCCCTGGGCTTCGCGAAGGACGGGCTGCGCTACCGGCGGGTCCTGGAGGTCTCGATCGGCTGCACCCTCGGCATCGCCGTGGGGGACGCGCTCATCCACGTCCTGGGCGCCGGCGTGTGGCAGGCCGGCGTGGTGCTCATGACCTCGATCCTGCTCGCCCGCTTCCTCGACAACGGCACCCTGTTCACCACCCAGATGGGGCTGCAGTCCGTGCTCGTGGTCCTGCTGCCGCCGTCCCAGGACGGGGTCTTCGCCCGGTCCACGGACGCGGTCGTGGGCGGGCTGTGCGCCCTGGCCATGGCGTACTTCGTGCCCACGGACCCGCGGAGCCAGCCGCGCCAGGGACTGCGGGCGCTCGTCGACGAGTTCTCCGGGGTGCTCCGCGAGGCGAGCCGGGCCGTGGACGACTACGACGCCACCGCCGCCTGGCACGCCCTCGTGCGGGCCCGGCAGACCCAGCCGCTGGTGGACTCGGTGACGTCCGGTCTGAAGTCCGCCCTCGAGATCGCCACGGCCTCGCCCCTCTACCGGGGACGCCGCGCGGAGATCGAGGGGATCGCCCACTCCATCCGCTACCTGGACCTCGCCGTGCGCAACGCCCGGGTGCTCGCCCGCCGTCTGGCCTCCGTGCTCAACCACGTGACGCTCTCGGACGAGGCCGTGGCCGCCATGAGCGAGGCCCTCGAGGACCTCGCCGACGCCGTCACCACCCTGGGCAACGCGCTCGCGGTGGCCTCCCCCGGCTCCCGGGAGAGCTATCTGCGCCAGGCCCGCAACGAGCTCGTCAACGTGGCCGGTCGCCTGGATCCCGGGCGCATGGGGGTGCGCACCATGGAGGGCGAGACCCTGGTGCTGGACATGCGCCCGATGGTCGTGGACCTGCTCGAGGCGGCCGGCATGACCCACGACGAGGCGCGCGCCCAGCTGCCCCGGCTCGAGGGCTGGGACCGCGGCTGAGCCCCGGCCCGGCCGGCCCCGCGGCTGTGCCGTCCGACGCGGCGGATAGCCTGGACGCCATGAGCACCCGCACCCGCCGCAACTCCCCCGCCTATCGCTGCACCGAGTGCGGCTGGAGCACGGCCAAGTGGGTGGGCCGGTGCGGGGAGTGCCAGGCCTGGGGCACGGTCGAGGAGATCGGCGAGCACAAGGCCCGCACCACGGCCGCCCGGTCGATCGCCGATCCCGCCCGTCCCATCGCCCAGGTGGACGCCACCGTGGCGACCTCCGCCCCCACCGGGGTGCCCGAGCTGGACCGGGTCCTCGGCGGTGGTCTCGTCCCCGGCGCGGTCGTGCTGATGGCGGGCGAGCCCGGGGTCGGGAAGTCGACCCTGCTGCTCGACGTCGCCGCGCGCTTCGCGGAGGGCACGGGCGAGGGCACCCGGGACGTCCTGTACGTGACGGGCGAGGAGTCCGCGGCGCAGGTCAAGCTGCGCGCGGACCGGATCGACGCCGTGGCGCCCACCCTGTACCTCACCGCGGAGACGGACCTGGCCACGGCGCTGGGCCACATCGAGAAGATCTCCCCCCGCCTGCTCGTGGTCGACTCCGTGCAGACGCTGGCCAGCGCCGAGGTCGAGGGCTCCGCGGGCGGGGTGACCCAGGTGCGCGAGGTCGCCGCCTCCCTGATCGCCGCGGCCAAGAAGCGCAACATGACCACGCTGCTCGTGGGCCACGTGACCAAGGACGGGTCCATCGCCGGGCCGCGGCTGCTCGAGCACCTGGTGGACGTCGTGTGCCAGTTCGAGGGCGAGAAGCACTCCCGGATCCGGCTGCTGCGGGCGGTGAAGAACCGCTACGGCCCCACGGACGAGGTCGGCTGCTTCGACCTCACGGAGACCGGGATCACGAGCGTGGAGGACCCCTCGGGGCTGTTCGTCTCCCGCACGGCCCTGCCGGTCTCCGGCACGTGCCTCACGGTGACCCTGGAGGGCCGGCGGCCGCTGCTCGCCGAGGTGCAGGCGCTCCTGGACCGCTCCTCCACCGCCCAGCCGCGGCGGGCCACCGCCGGCCTGGACTCCTCGAGGGTCGCCATGCTGCTGGCCGTCCTGCAGCGGCGGGCCGGCGTGAACCTCGCCGGGCTGGACTGCTATGTCTCCACGGTCGGCGGCGTGAAGCTCACCGAGCCGTCCACGGACCTCGCCGTGGCCATGGCGCTGGCCTCGGCCGCGCAGGACCGGCCCCTGCCGCAGCGGCTGGTGTGCTTCGGGGAGGTGGGCCTGGCCGGGGAGGTGCGGCCCGTCCCGGGCATCGGGCGCCGCATCCAGGAGGTCGCGCGGCTGGGCTTCACCCACGCGGTGGTGCCCGCGAGCCCCACCGGGCCGGGCCCGGTCCCGGCGGGGTTCACCGTGCGGGAGGTGACCACCATCAGCGACGCCATGGAGCTGCTCTTCCCCCGGTCCGCCGCCGCTCCCGCCCGGAACCGGCAGGCCGCCGCGGCCGTATGATGTGACCGTGGCGAAGATCCCTGAGAACGCACTGCGCAAGACGCTGGCCCGGATCGCTCCCGGCACCGAACTGCGCACCGGTCTCGAGCGGATCCTGCGCGGGCGCACGGGCGGGCTGATCGTGCTCGGCTTCGACCGGTCGGTCGAGGCCATCTGCTCCGGCGGCTTCGACATCGACACCGACTGCTCCGCGCCCAAGCTGCGGGAGCTGGCCAAGATGGACGGCGCCATCATCTGCGACCGGGACGCCACCCGGATCCTCAAGGCCGGGGTCCAGCTCGTGCCGGACCCCTCGATCGGCACCACGGAGTCCGGCACCCGGCACCGCTCCGCCGAGCGCACCGCCAAGGAGACCGGGGTGCCGGTGATCTCCGTGAGCCAGTCCATGAGCGTCATCACGATCTACGTGGGCGAGACCCGCTACGCCATCGAGGGCTCCCAGTCGATCATGGCCCGCGCCAACCAGGCCCTGCAGACCCTCGAGCACTACAGCCACCGGATGGAGCAGGTGCTCGGCAACCTCTCCTCCCTCGAGATCGAGGCCTCCGTCACGGTCCGGGACGTCGCCCTGACCCTGCAGCGCATGGAGATGGTCCGGCGGATCTCCTCCGAGATCGGCTGGTACGTGCTCGAGCTCGGCGTGGACGGGCGGCTCATCGCCCTGCAGCTCGAGGAGCTCACGGCGGGCACCGGGCCGGGGCCGGACGTGGTGCTGCGCGACTACCTGCCCGACGACACTCCCGCGGAGGGCATCGAGGAGGGACTGGGGCGCCTCGCCGAGCTCACCCCGGCTGAGCTCATCGACCTGCAGCGGATCGCGGTGTCGGTGGGTCTCGTGGAGCCGCAGGGCAGCCTCGAGACGGACCTGCACCCGCACGGCTACCGGCTGCTGGAGGGCATCAAGTCGATGCCCCGTGCGGTGGCCAACCGGCTCGTGCGCCAGTTCGACGGCCTGCAGTCCCTGATGGCCGCGAACCTCGAGGACCTCAAGGCGGTCGAGGGCATCGGCGAGCAGCGGGCGCGGACCGTGCGCGAGTCCCTCTCCCGGATGGCCGAGACCAGCCTGCTCGAGCGCTTCATGTGAGCCGCGCCCGGCGCGCTCACTCCAGCACGAACGGCACGGGCTCCGCGGTGCGCTCCCCCAGGGAGGTCACCAGGCGGTAGTAGCCGGCCTGCGCCTCGCCGCCCGCCTCCGTGCAGCCCTCGGCGGTGCGCAGCCGGTTCCACGTCAGCCGGGCGCTCTCCTCCTGGCCGGGCCCGAGCGTCACCTCGGCGTCCTCGGCACCGGCCTGGCAGTGCCTGCTGTCGAAGACGGTGTCCGCCCCCGAGGTCACCTCGTAGACCATCCGGGACGTGCCCGCGTCGACGCGGCAGGGGTCCTCGCCGGTGTTCTCCAGGCTCAGCACGAGGACCGGCTCGACGTCCTCGGGATAGCTCTCCCGGTCCGTGGACGCGCGCACGGCCAGCTCGGCGCCGCACTCCTCGACCGGCCCCTCCGTGGGCGCCGCGGACGCCCCCGCGGAGGCCGAGGCGCTCTCGTCCGGCCGGGGCGTGAAGTCCGCGAACGGCTCCTCCGAGGCGGCCTCCGCCGTGGCCGGAGCCGCGTCCGGGGCCGGGGCGCCGTCCGTCTCCCCCGGACCCAGCATGCCCGCGACGGCCGAGACCAGCCCCACGGCCACGAGCACGAGCAGCACGCCCGCGGCGAGGGCCGCCACGAGCCGGCGGCGCCGGTACACCTCGGGGCTCTCACGCCGGGATCCGGGGGTGCGGGGGGTTCGTCCGTCGTCGTCGTGACCGTTCCCCGACCGTCCGTCGGGGGTGCTCCCGGAACCCTTCTGCGCCATCCTCCCAGGCTACAGTGGACTCCGATGAGCTCTTCGCACGCCGCCCCGGCCACCGCCGCGCACCCCGGCCTCCCGGACCTGCACCGGGCCGTGGCCGACTGGTACGACGACGCCGCCCGGGACCTGCCGTGGCGGGACCCCTCCTGCTCCCCGTGGGGCGTCATGGTCAGCGAGTTCATGCTCCAGCAGACGCCCGTGGTGCGCGTGCTGCCCGTGTGGCGCGCGTGGATGCAGCGCTGGCCGCGGCCCGCGGACCTCGCCGCCGCGAGCAGCGGGGAGGCCGTGCGCGCGTGGGGCCGGCTCGGCTATCCGCGCCGGGCCCTGCGGCTGCACGCGGCCGCCGTCGAGATCACCGAGCGCCACGGTGGACGCGTGCCCGCGGCGCACGAGCTGCTGCTGGCCCTGCCCGGTGTGGGCGCCTACACGGCCGCCGCGATCGCGGTGTTCGCCTTCGGGGACCGGCAGACCGTGGTGGACACGAACATCCGCCGGGTGCACGCCCGGGTCGCCGCGGGCCGGGCGCTGCCGGCCCGGTCCCTCACGGCGGCGGAGCTGCGGCTCGCGGAGGAACTGATGCCCGACGACGACGCCCTGGCCGTGCGCTGGAACCAGGCGGTGATGGAGCTCGGCGCCCTCGTCTGCACGGCCCGCTCCCCCCGCTGCGAGCAGTGCCCGGTGCGGGACGCGTGCGCGTGGGTCGCCGCGGGACGGCCCGAGCCCGTCGAGGCGCCACGGGGCCAGCGCTGGCACGGCACGGACCGTCAGGTCCGCGGGGCCGTCATGGCGGTGCTGCGGGCCGGGTCCGCACCGGTGCCGGCCCGCCGGCTGACCGGTCCCGTCGACGTCGCGACCGGCGCGGACCTGCCGCCGGAGACCCTGCGGGCCCTGGACGCGCTGCACGGCCTGGAGGCCCCGGAGGAGCAGCGCCGGCGCGCCCTGGACGGGCTGGTGCGGGACGGGCTGGCCGTCGAAGGACCGGCGGGCGTCAGTCTTCCGGGCTGAGCTCGAGCAGCATCCGGGTGTTGCCGAGGGTGTTGGGCTTCACGCGGGCCAGGTCGAGGTACTCGGCCACGCCCTCGTCGTGCGAGCGCAGCAGCTCCGCGAACACGTCGGGGGGCACCTGGTTCTGGTTGGGCATGACCTCGAAGCCGTACCGGCCGAAGAAGTCGACCTCGAACGTCAGGCAGAACACGCGCGAGACCCCCACGTCGCGGGCCCGCTCGATCAGCCCGGCCAGCAGCGTGCGTCCCACCCCGCGGCCCCGCCACGCGTCGGAGGTGGCCAGGGTCCGGACCTCCCCCAGGTCCTCCCACATCACGTGCAGGGCACCGCAGCCGATGAGACCGGCCTGCTCGTCGCCGGCCGCCTCCACCACCAGGAACTCCTGGATGCCCTCGTAGTAGGCGACCGTGTCCTTGTTGATCAGCACCCCGGCGCGCGCGAGCGGGGCCACGAGGTCCTTGATGGCGGGGACGTCGGAGGTGCGGGCGGGTCGCAGGCGAAGCTCGGTCACGCCCCCAAGTGTACGCTTGCGAACGTCGACGCCCGGCGGGGGTTTCGCTCCGAGTCCGTCCCCACTTGGGCGGACGCCCGAGGGGCCCGCCGCGCGGTGCGCGGCCGGCCCCGCGGGGCGGCCCCGGATCACCCCACCGCCCCGGTCGCC
>NZ_JBHVDI010000004.1:0-57807 GCF_042802875.1 Kocuria sp. NPDC057446
GAGGGGGCGTCCGTCGTCGTCGACGGCACGGCCCAGCAGTTCGACGGGGCGGGGTTCTTCACCGGGGTCTCGCTGATCGACCACGTGAAGCCCGGGATGAAGGTCTACGACGAGGAGATCTTCGGCCCGGTCCTGTCCGTGGTGCGGGTGGACACCTACGAGGAGGCCGTGGCCCTGATCAACACCAACCAGTTCGCCAACGGGGTGGCGGTGTTCACCCGCGACGGCAAGACGGCGAGGCAGTTCGAGTTCGAGATCGAGGTCGGCATGGTCGGGGTCAACGTGCCCATCCCGGTGCCGATCGGGGCGTTCTCCTTCGGCGGCTGGAAGAACTCCCTGTTCGGCGACACCCACATGTACGGCCCGGAGTCCTTCAACTTCTACACCCGCCGCAAGCTCGTCACCACCCGCTGGCCCGAGCCCTCGGAGTCCCAGATCAACCTGGGCTTCCCCACCCACTGACAGGTCCGCCCACCGAGTTCCACGCACCGAGTTCCACCCACCGCATTCCACGGAGGCAATCGCCATGGAGACTTTTCCCGGACCCCACGGACAGGCACTCTCCTTCGGAGACGACGAGGCGGAGCGCGAGGTCCGGGCGAACGACCGCCAGTACGTCTTCCACTCGTGGTCCGCCCAGGCGGCCATCGACCCGCTGCCGGTGGCCGCCGGCCGGGGTGCCACGTTCTGGGACTACCAGGGCAAGGAGTACCTGGACTTCAGTTCCCAGCTGGTCAACCTCAATCTGGGACACCAGCACCCGCGTCTGGTGCGGTCCATCCAGGAGCAGGCAGGGAGGATGGCCACGATCGCACCGGCGTTCGCCAACGACGTCCGCGGAGAGCTGGCCCGGTTGATCGTCGAGGCGGCTCCCGAGGGCTTCGCCAAGGTGTTCTTCACCAACAGCGGCGCCGAGGCCAACGAGAACGCCGTGCGGATGGCCCGCCTCCACACGGGCAAGCGCAAGGTCCTCTCGCAGTACCGCTCCTACCACGGCTCCACCAGCACGGCGATCGCCCTGACCGGGGACCCGCGCCGCTGGGCCAACGAGCCGGCGGACCCAGCCGTCGCCCACTTCTTCGGCCCCTACCTCTACCGCTCCGCCTTCCACGCGCAGACCGAGGACGAGGAGTGCCGGCGCGCCCTCGAGCACCTGGAGCAGGTGATCGTCCTGGAAGGGGCCTCCACCGTGGCCGCCATCATCCTCGAGACGGTCGTGGGGACCAACGGGATCCTGGTCCCGCCACCGGGCTACCTGCCCGGCGTGCGGGAGCTGTGCGACAAGTACGGGATCCTCCTGATCGCCGACGAGGTCATGGCCGGATTCGGCCGGGTGGGCACCGTCTTCGCCGTCGAGAACTTCGGTGTGGTGCCCGATCTCATCACCTTCGCCAAGGGCGTCAACTCCGGATACGTCCCCCTGGGCGGCGTGGTCATCTCCGAGGCCGTCGCCGCGACCTTCGACGACCGGGCGTTCCCCGGTGGGCTCACCTACTCGGGGCACCCGCTGGCGTGCGCCGTGGGCGTGGCCACCTTCGAGGCCTTCGAGCAGGAGAAGATCCTGGACCACGTCCGAGATCTCGGCGAACGGGTGGTCCGCCCCCGCCTCGAGGACATGGCAGCTCGGCACCCCTCGGTGGGGGAGGTGCGCGGGCTCGGGATGTTCTGGGCCATCGAACTCGTCCGGGACCCGCGGACCCACGAGCCGCTCGTGCCGTTCAACGCCGCCGGCCCGGACGCCGCACCGATGAACGAGGTGGCCGCGGCCTGCAAGAGCGCCGGGCTGTGGCCCTTCACCCACTTCAACCGTCTGCACGTGGCACCCCCGCTGGTGATCACCGAGGAGGAACTGGTGCGGGGCCTCCAGATCATCGACCGCGCGCTCGAGGTCGCCGACTCCCACGTGCGCACCGAGGCCCACGCCGCCGCCCAGTCCTGACCCCTCCGGAAGGGAAGACCCGCCGTGCTCAGCCTTCTGCCACCGACCGCCCTGGATGCGTGACCCATGGACCAGGGACAACCACTGCTCGTCTTCACGGCGCAGCGAATCCTCGCCATGGACGGGACCGAGCCGGAGGCGCTGGCCGTCCACGGGGAGCAGATCGTCGGCTCCGGGTCCTCCGCGGAGATGGAAGCGCGTTTCCCGAGGGCGGAGTGGATCGATCTCGAGGGAGCAGTGGTCGTTCCCGGCTTCAACGACGCCCACTGCCATCCCTCGCAGGCCGCCCTGGCGCGCGTGCGCGTCGACCTCACCGCCGTGTCCGGTCCCGACGCGGTCCGGGAGGCCCTGCTGGAGAGGCTGCTCGCCTCCCGGCCCGGTGACTGGATCGTCGCCCAGGCCCTCGACGAGCGGCGAGTGGGTGCCGGCGTCGTCGACCGCTCCTTCCTGGACCGGGTGTCGCGGGACCACCCGATCGTCGTCGTCCACTACAGCCTCCACCGCGCCGTGGCCAACACACGGGCCCTCGAGCGCATGGGCTACCGGGAAGCCGGCGACGCCCCGCCCGGCGGTGAACTGCTGACGGACGGAAGCGGCGCGCTCAACGGCTGGCTCATCGAGAGAGCATGGCTGGACCCATGGCTGCCCGGCCTGGACCGCGAGGCCGTCCTGCCGACCGGGCAGATCGAGGCGCAGGTCGCCGCGCTGGAGGAGGTCAACCAGGAGCTCCATGCCCTGGGCATCACCTCCTACTGCGACGCCATCGTCACCCCGGTGGAACAGCGGATGTACGCGTCCGCCCTCGCGCAGGGCAGGCTCAGCCCTCGGGTCAGCATGCTCCTGTGGCACACCTACTTCGACGAGACCTCAGCGTTCCCGCCCGGGGAACGGCACCGGCTGCAGACGGCCGGTGTCAAGATGATGCTGGACGGCGCCCTGTCCGGCGGCACGTGCCTGTGCCAGACGCCGTACCCGAGCGCGACCGGCAAGGACAACGGACTGCAGATCCTCTCCGACGACGAGTTCGTCGCCACGGTCCGGCGTGTGCACGCCGCGGGACGTCGCGTCGCCGTGCACGCGAACGGCGACCGCGCCATCGGGAAAGTCCTGGACGCCTTCGCGTCGCTGCCTCCGTCGCAGGACGGGCACCCGGTGGGCCACCGGATCGAGCACTGCAGCATCGTCGACGACGAACTCATCCAACGCATGAGAGTCCTGGAGGTCATCCCCGTGCCGTTCGGGGCCTTCGTGCACTTCCACGGCGAGGAGATCCTCGCCTACTACGGGAACGAGCAGCAGAACAGCATCTGCGCGCACCGGTCCCTGCTCGACGGCGGTCTGGCCGTCGCCGGTTCCTCCGACTACCCGCTGGTGCCCGCGGACCCGTTGACCGCGGTGCAGAGCATGGTGACGAGAAGGACCGAGGACGGGCGGGTCCTCGGCCCGGAGCAGCGCATCCCGGTCGAGGCGGCCCTGCAGGTGTACACCTCCGGCTCGGCGCACGCGACCGGCGAGGCGGACGTCAAGGGACGCCTGTCGCCGGGGCAGCTCGCCGACTTCGTCGTCCTCGACCGGGACATCACGCGCATCGATCCGCAGGACATCGGGACCACCGCCGTGCGGTCCACGTGGGTCGGCGGCCGCTGCGTCTGGAGGAGCTGATGGGACCCGGAACCAGCAGACCAACTGCGCCACGGCTCGGCCAGGCCGTCGATCCGGCGCGCGGCGGGCGGCCGGCCGCGCCCGTGTGACCAGCCCGCAGCAATACGGTCCGCCGGGGCGAAAGAAATGGCATCGAATTCTTCTCGGTAAACCGCTCGGAAATCCCCGGTAACGCGAACCGATAGCATTGACAGCACCATCGACAGTGAACCTGACCAAAGGATCGTATGTCATGAAAAGCACCAAGATACGACTATTGTTCCTCGCGGCCACCGTGCTGGGGCTGATCATGATGGAGAGCCCGATCATCCTCTGGGCCAACCGGGTCGAGCCGACCGTCCTGGGCTTTCCGTTCCTGCTCGCCTGGGTCCTGTTCTGGTGGGCCTTCTGCACCGTCGTCTTCCTCGTGGCGCACCTGATGAACTGGGGCAAGCCGAGAAACCGAACGATGGTCGAGGAGAGTGAGGGCGCATGACCGCCGGAATCATCGTCATCTTCTTGTTCATGGCGATCCCCCTGGCCGTGGGCTTCTATGCCGCCACCAAGTCCCAGAAGACGAGCGACGACTACTTCATCCAGGGCCGCGGCATGGGATCGATCGCGGTGTTCTTCACCGTCGCCGCCACCTGGTGGAGTGCTTTCGCCTTCCTCGGCTCCAACGCCTCGTTCTACGTCGACGGCCCCGTGTACCTGACGGCATTCGCCTGGAACGTCCTGTTCGGTTTCCTGTATTTCGTGGTCGGCAAACGCATCTGGTACCTCGGCAAGAGATTCGACTTCGTCACGCCGTCCGATTTCCTCGGCACCTTGTTCAACAGCGAAAAACTGCGCTGGATCGTCGGCCTGGTGGTGGTGCTCTTCACCCTGCCCTACCTGCAGATCCAGCTCGCCGGCGGCGCCTATCTCATTTCCGTCGCCTCCGGTGACGCCATTCCGTTCTGGCTCTCGGCCCTCCTGTTCTACCTGGTGATCGTGGTCTACGTGTGGGTGGGCGGCATCCGCGCCGTGGCCTGGACCGACATCATCTACGGTGCGCTCATCTTCTTCGGCCTCGTGGTGGCCGGCATCTACATCTCCGGCACGGTCGGTGGCCCGGTGGCACTGTTCGAACGGATGCAGCAAGCAAGCCCGGCGCACCTGACGTTGCCCGGCCCCGAGGGGGACGCCGGATACGCCACCTGGGTGTCCCTGTGCTTCATCACGGCCATCGGAGCCCTCATGGGGCCACAGCTGTGGCTGCGGATGTACGCCGCGAAGAACGGGCGAATCTTCAACGTGATGCCGTTCCTCATCTCTCTCGTCGCCCTGGCGTACCTCGGCTCCGTCCTCGTCGGGTGGACCGGATTCCTCCAGATGCCCGACGTCGACACACCGGACCGGATCCTGCCGCTCATGGCCCTCGAGTACGTCCCGTTCGTCATGGCCACGGTCTTGCTGGCGGCGGGGGCCGGTGCGGCGATGTCGACGGCGAACAGTCAGATCCACGCCGTGTCGACCGTGGTCACCAAGGACTTCTATCAGCGCTACGCGAAGCCGTCCGCCTCCGAGCGCCAACTGACGAACGTGGGCCGCTACGCGCTCCTGCTGTTCTCCGTCACGGCGTACTTCCTGGCCCTGTTCTCGCCCGGTGTGCTGGTCACCATCGGCCTGATCGCCTTCGGCGGCACCGCGCAGCTGATCGTGCCGACCCTGGGTGCCTTGTTCTGGCCCCGAGGCAACGCCACCGGAGCTATCGCCGGTCTCACGGCGGGGGTGCTGCTCACCGCGGCCATGACGTTCGTCCCCGCTCTGGCCAGCCCTCTGGGCTTGAACCCGGCCATGTGGGGCCTGGCCGTCAACGCCATCCTCTTCGTCGTCGTGAGCCTCATGACGGCACCACGGGACGAGGAGACGGTCCGGCGCTACGGCGCAGCGCTGCAGGACTTCAAGAGCATCGATTGACCGGTCCGATCACGGACGAGCTCGGACCGGAACCAGCCTGACCACCCATGCAGAAGGAAGCGTGATGTCGTTGAGCGCACAAGATTTTCTGACGGACTTCCATCACACCGCCACCATCGGCGCGACGGCGAACGGGGGCGTGGACCGGCAGGCCGGTACCGCGAAGGACGGGGAGATCCGGTCCTGGTTCCGGGACTGGGGGACCGAGCGCGGTTATCCCGTCCGAGTGGACAGCATCGGGAACATGTTCATGCTGGCGGAATGGACGCCCGGGGTCCCGTTCGTGCTGGTCGGCTCCCACCTGGACAGCCAGCCCCTGGCCGGCCGCTTCGACGGGGCCTACGGCGTGGTCGCGGCCATGCACGTCCTCCGGGAGATCGACGCCGAGGTGCAGGCCTCGGGCGAGAAGCCCTCGTACAACCTCGGGGTGGTGAACTGGTTCAACGAGGAGGGCGCGCGCTTCGCCCCCTCCATCATGGGCTCGTCCGTGTTCGTCGGGCTCATGAACGAGCAGGACACCCTCTCCGTCAGCGACTCGTCCGGCACGAGGGTGGGCGAGGCGCTGGAGGGCATCGGTTTCCTCGGGACGGATCCCCGGCCGGAGGTGGCCACCTACGCGGAGATCCACATCGAGCAGGGGCGCATCCTCGAGCGGGAGGGCATTCCTCTCGGCACGGTGGACCGGTCCTGGTACACCCAGAAGCTGGACATCGAGGTGCTCGGCGAGCAGTCCCACACGGGAGCCACGTCCATGGCCGATCGCCGTGATGCCTTGGTCGCCGCCTCGAAGATCGTGGTCATGGTCAACGAGGTGACGGAGGACTTCGAGGAGGACACCCTGCTGTCCTCGGTCGGCCAGATGCACATCGAGCCGAACTCTCCGATCGTCGTTCCGCGCCGCGTGCACCTGGTCGCGGATCTGCGCTCCGACAGCCAGGAGATCGTCCAGGCCGCGAGAGCGACACTGCTCGAGAAGTTCGACGTCCTGGCCGCGGACCACCGGGTGGAGGTGAACGTCGAGGACTTCGACGTGCGGCCCCCGCGGCACTTCCAGGAGAGCGGACTCGAGCTGGTCGAGAAACTGATGGCCGACAAAGGCCTGGACACCCGCCGGATCAGGACGCGGGCAGGTCATGATGCCGTTGCCCTGAGCACGCAGGTGCCGTCCGTGCTGTTGTTCGTGCCCTCGGTGGACGGGGTGTCCCACTGCGAGCGCGAGTTCACCGAGGACGAGGATCTGGTCACCGGCCTCGACGCTCTGACAGAGGTTGCCCGGGCCCTGGTGGACGGAGCACTCCAGGACTGAATCTCGTTCGGCCGCGGTGGTCGTCCGGACCGCCGCGGCACCGGTTTCCCGGTCTCAGCGTCAGGCGGCGCGGGCCCCGAGGGTGCCGTGGCCGGCGGTGCGCAGGTGCTCGGCCTTGAGCCGGCGGAGGTTCAGCGCCAGGCAGTCGGGGGTGTAGGCCGGGCGGAACACGACCGGCGTGCCCTCGTGGCCGTGGGCGGCGAGGATCTGCCCGAGGGCGGCCTCGTGGCGCTCCAGGAGCAGGTGGCCGAAGTAGTGCTCGTTGAACAGGTAGGCCAGGTCCAGGGCGTAGGCCCAGGTGGGGGTGCCGGCCTCCATGGACGCCTTCGGGCAGTCCCAGTCGGCCGGGGCGCCGGTGATGCGCAGCTGGGTGCGCAGCACCTGGTCGAGGGCCTCGGGGGTGAAGGCCAGGGTGAGCTCGGCGACGTCCTCGACGATGTCGAGGTCCAGGAGGGCGAGACCCGCGGGGGAGCAGGACTCGAGGTGGTGCTGGACGTCGGTGGCAAGGGGGGAGGTGCGCATCGGATTCTCTTTTCGTCCGTCGAGGGGTACGGATCCTGGGGTCCTCCGAGCGTATCCGGGCGACGTCCCTAGTGGGGGCGGTTTCCTGTCCCCACATGGTCCCCGTCGGACCGGACAAAAGTCTATTGTCCGTGCTGTGTTCCTATGCCGGAAGTGGTTCGGTGTGCACCATTGTCCAGCCCGTGGCGTCGAGGTGTGTTCCGGATCGCTCCGTCCGGAACCCGTGGGGCGGCCTGCGCGAAATCATACGTGTACTGATGGTTCCGCCGGCACGGATATCCTGGGACGGTGGAATCTGCTGAGCGAGCGCGGGAGGGGCGGCCGTCGCCGCGACCGGTGCTCCTCGCGGAGCTGCTGGCCGAGATCGAGGGGCTGCACCCCATCGGCGACGTGCCGGGGGACCTCATCGTGCTGCACCGGGCGGTGGAGGACCATCGCCAGGCCGGCCCTGGTGACCTCTTCGTGGCGCGGCAGGGCGGCGACGGGCACGGTGCCCGGCACGCCGCGGCCGCGGTCCGCGCGGGTGCGGCCGCCGTGCTGACCGATCCCCGGGGTGCCCGCCTCCTGAGCGAGGGCATCGGGGTGCCGGTGGTCGTCGTCGAGGACCCTCGGGCCGTACTGGGCCCGGTTGCGGCCCGGCTCCAGGGCCACCCGGCCTCCGGGCTGACGATGCTGGGGATCACGGGCACCAACGGCAAGACCACCACCGCCTACCTCCTCGAGGCCGCCCTGCTCCGGCTGGGCCGGCGCCCCGGCATGCTGAGCAGCCCGGAGACCGTGGTGGGGGACCGGCGCCGGTCCAGCACGGTCACCACCCCCGCCGCTCCACGGCTGCAGGAGCTGCTGGGGCGGATGCGGGACGCCGGCAACGACGCCTGCGTCATGGAGGTCAGCAGCCACGCCCTGGACCAGCACCGGGTGGACGGCGTCCACTACGACGTGGTCGCCTTCACCAATCTCTCCCACGAGCACCTGGACTACCACGGGGACATGGCGGCCTACCTCGACGCCAAAGCCCGTCTGTTCACTCCCGGGTTCGCGTCCCGGGCGGTCGTCGTGGTCGACGACGACGGCGGCCGCCGCCTCCGCGACCTGGCCGCCCACCGCGGCGTGCCGGTGGTGAGCCTGGCCGGCAGCCCCGGCACGGACGCCCAGTGGCACATCGCGGGGGAGCCCGGCGAGGACGCGTTCCACCTCCACGGCCCGGGAGAGAGCCTGCCGCTGCGGACACCCCTGCCCGGGGAGCACAACCGGGTCAACACCGCGGTGGCCGCGCTCGTGCTGCTCGAACTCGGGTACTCCTCCGGCGAGGTCGTGCACGCCCTCGACGGGCCGGTGACCGTGCCGGGCCGGATGGAGCACATCGACCTGGGGCCGGGGTGGCCCGGCGTCGTCGTCGACTTCGTGCACACCCCGGACGCGCTCCGGGCCTCGGCGGCCGCGCTCCGGGCCCGCACCCGGGGCCGGCTCGTGGTGACCGCCAGCTCCGGCGGGGACCGCGACCCCACCAAGCGGGAGCCCGCCGGCGCGGCGGCCGTGGACTCCGGCGCGGACGTGGTCCTGGTGACGGACGACAACCCCCGCTCGGAGGACCCGGCCGCCATCCGCGCCGCGGTCCTGCGGGGAGTCCGCCGCGCCGTGGCGGCGCGGCGGAGCGCCGGTCTGCCCGTGCCGGAGGTCCACGAGCTCCCGACGCGGCAGGAAGCCATCCGCTTCGCCCTGGAGACGGCCGGCCCCGACGGCACGGTGGCGCTCTACGGCAAGGGCCACGAGCAGTGGACGGAGATCGGCCCGCCGGGCGGCCGCGTCCCGTTCGTGGACCGCGACGAGGTCCTCGCGGCAGCGGCCGCCATCTCGGGCGCCCGGAAGCCGTCCTGCACCTGCTCCTGACCGCTCCCGCGGCGGCTCGGGTGGTCACTCTTCGGCCTCCTGGCGGGGACGGCGCGATGACCGTGCGGCTCCTGGGGTTCCCGACCTTTCGGACCCGGCCCGTGCCCGGCCGGAGCGAGGACGTCCGTAGGGTGGGGCAGATGAGCCCGCCCGCTTCCTGCGCCGATTCCGCCGACGGCTCCCCGGGGTCGTCGTCCGGGCGCCGTGCGGCCGCCGGTGCGCTGGCGGCCACGGTGGTCACGGCCGGCCTGATCGGCGCGGGATGGGCGGTGATCGGCCCGACCGGCTTCACCTTCGCCTGGGTCACCCACGTCCTGCTGATGGCCTGGGTCTCCGTGCTCTCCGGGGCCTGGACGCGCGCGCTGGAGCATCCCTGGTTCCGGGTGGCCGCGTGGGAGCGGGCCGTCCACGAGGCCGTGGGCGTCCGCGCCTACGGGCGGGTGCTGGACGCCACCGGCTGGAACCGGGTCATCGAACGCACCCGGGGGTTCGACGGCACGCGGGCCGGTCTGCCCGCCCTGGATCAGCACACCCGCCGCTCGGAGGGCGGGCACCTGCTGTGCGTGCTGATCGCGGTCCTCCTGGCGGGTGCCGCGGCCGGGACCGGGGCGTGGAGCGGCGCCGGGTGGCTGGTGGGGCTCGGGATCGTGCTGCACCTGTACCCGGCCCTGCTGCAGCGCCTGCTGCGGCTGCGGATCCAGGCGCTGCGCGCTCGCTGACCGGGCCGTGGTGCGGCTCGCCGGCGTGGTCCGGTGCTGGGTCCGCTCAGGCGACGAAGAGGCAGAACGGGTGCCCGGCGGGATCGGCGAACACGTAGAGCGGCTCCTCCGGGTCGTCCGCGCGGTCGAGCAGCTGCTCGGCGCCCAGCGCGAGGGCACGGTCCCGCTGGCGCTCGAGTGCTTCCGTGTCCGGGACGGTCAGGTCCAGGTGCAGTTGCTGCGCCACGCCCGTGGCATCCGGCCACGTCACCCGGGGCAGGACGGGAACGGCCTGGAACGCCAGCTGCCGTGCGCCGTCGGAGTCCGTGAGGACCAGCCAGTCGTCGTCGGGCGCGCCGTCCGCCGGGGGCTCGTCCCCGGGCAGGTATTGCAGTCCCAGCAGCTTCCGGTAGAACTCCGCCAGGCCCCGGACGTCGGTGGCGTCCAGCACGGTGGTCTGCAGGTGCGGATGGTCGGTCATGGCTCCACTCCGTCCGTCGGGTGACACCTCCCACGGTAGTCACTGCGGGGGTCCGACGCGCTAGCATTTGCGAATGCCACCTCAGCCCCCGGGGTGGCGCCCCCGCCGTCGGAAGAGCCCTCCCGTGGACGCCCTCGCTGCTCACCCCTCGCTGCTCACCCCTCGCTGACTCCCCGGCAGTTCCACGAGCTGTCCCTGCGCGCGCGGGTGATGGTGAGCCAGCTGCCGCAGGCCGTCACCACGCTGCTGCTGTTCCTGGCCCTCGCGGCCTTCCAGCCGGATCTGCTGGCGGATCCGCTGGTGCTGTGGGGCGGGGGACTCACCCTGGCCCTGACCCTGGTGTGCGCCCTGGTGCCGTGGCAGCGGCTGCCCTACCGCTCCTACCTGGTGATCCCGGTGCTGGACTTCGTGCCGATCGGGCTCCTGTTCGAGGGCTTGTTCCCGCACGTGCTCGGGGTGCCGTTCATGGCGGCGCTGCCGGTGCTCTGGCTGGTGGCCTCGGCCCAGCTGCCCCGGGCGGCCGCCCCGCTCGGGGCGCTGCTGACCATCGCCATGCTCTGGGTCCCGGTGCTGCTGCGCCCCGGGCCGGTCACCGTCCCCGCCCTGGGCAGCTCCCTGCTGATCCCCCTGATGATGCTGGCCATCGGCACCATGGCCCAGATCCTCACCAACAGCGCCGAGGCCAAGGACGCGCAGATGTGCCAGCTCCTGGCCGCCGGCGCCCGCCGCGAGCGGCTGCTGAGCACCGTGCTGGACTCGGTGGACGTGGGGGTGCTGGCCCTGGACGAGACCGGGCGCCCGCTGCTCACCAACAACGGTCAGCTGCACGCCCACGCCCAGCGGCGCCTGGGGCTTCCCTCGTCCGTCGCGGCGCCGGTGCTGTACGACGGCGCCGGCGCCCCGGTGCCGCCCGAGGCCACGCCCATCACCCGCGCGGTGGCCGGCGAGTCCTTCTCCGCGGACCTGGTGCGCGTCGGCGAGCCGCCCGCCCAGCAGGTGCTGTCCGTGACGGCCCGCGCCATGCGGGACGAGCACGGCCGCGCCGAGGGCTCGGTGCTGTCCTTCAACGACGTCACCGAGCTCGTGGACGCCCTGCAGGCCCAGGACGAGTTCGTGGCCGGGATCTCCCACGAGCTGCGCACCCCGCTGACCTCCATCCGCGGCTACACCGAGCTGCTGGCCATGGACGACCGGCTGCCCGGGACCGCGCAGAACGGTCTGGCGGTGATCGAGCGCAACGCCGACCAGCTGCTCAGCCTGGTCGACGACCTCCTCAACGCCCACCGGGACGCCGCCGATCTGCACGTGGTCCCCGCAGACCTCGTGGCGCTGCTCGAGCAGGCCGCCGAGGCGGCCCAGCCGCACGCCGAGCACGCCGGCATCGCCCTCAAGGCGTGGGCGCCGGACACCCTGGTGGTCGCCGGCGACCCCGTGCGCCTGCGCCAGGTGCTCGACAACCTCGTCTCCAACGCGATCAAGTACTCGCCGGCCGACAGCACGGTGTTCGTGGTCGGCACGCAGACGGGCGACTCCGCCCAGGTGCAGGTGATCGACCACGGCCAGGGCATGTCCCCGGAGGGCGTGCGCCGGGTGTTCGAGAAGTTCTACCGAGGCCCCACCGCCCGGATGTCCACCACTCCGGGCCTGGGCATCGGGCTGGCGCTGAGCAAGGCCATCGTGGAGCAGCACGGCGGCACCCTGAGCTGCCACAGCTCCCTGGGGGAGGGGACCGTGTTGACCCTCACCCTGCCGCTGACCTCACCCCGTGGGGCCGTCCCGGCCGCGTCCGGGCGGGCCGGCCGATGAGGGGGACGAACGGGGCCGCCCTGGTGTTCGCGGGCTGCCCGATCGTGCGCGCTGTGGCTCTCGGCCGGGCGTGACCACTGGCGGCGGCGGCCTTCGTCGTGGTCGTCCGGCTCACTCAGGGCCGGCGGGTCCGGGGGTGTCGGCCCGGGACGCGGGGAGGTCCGTGTAGCCGACCTCGTACTCGGCGACCTGAAGGATGCGCGCCCCCGACGTCGCGGCCGCACGTTCGCGGACCCGCTCCACGGATTCCCTGGTGGCGGCCAGGGCGCTCTCGTCGGCCCAGAGAACGATCGAGACGGACTGGCCCGTGGTGCGCTCCACCAGGCTCATCACCCCGCGGTAGCCGGGCAGTCCCCGGATCCCAGGCAGGACTTCCTCGCGCAGGGCGCTCAGGCCGGCGTCGTAGTCCTCCGGATAGCCGCCCTCGTAGGTGGTGATCCGTGCGTACATGGTCTGCTCCTCCCGCTGGTGCCGACCGGGCACCCCGGAGACCGTGCTGGGTAGACTGCGGGCACATGCAGTGGCGACCGTGGCTCTCTGCACGATTCGTGCACTGCCCCACGACACGTCCAGGAGTTCCCGATGGATCCACAGCAGGTGCGGCGGCGGCACGAGGACGCCTTGATGGCGCTCCCCAACGTCAACGGTGTCTCCGTCGGTCAGGACGACGCGTCCGGACAGGCCGTCCTGCGCGTCTTCGTCTCACAGAAGCTGCCGGCCGGGCAGCTCACCCCGGACGAGGTGATTCCGGAGAGCCTCGAGGGTCTCCGCGTCGACGTCGTCGAGATCGGGGACGTGAGCGCCCTGGGGGCGGACCTCGACCCCGCCCGGCCCCCGCAGCGCTCACCCACCCCCCCCCCCCCCCGCCGCCTCCTGTGCTTCCCGTCGGTCGAGGAAGCGCAGGAGGCGGCGGCCGCCCCCGGCAGGATCGACACCCAGCACAGAGCTGGAGCCGTCACCGACAGGCGCCGAACCCCCGGAACAGTGTCGTGTGCCGGAACGAGGACGCTGCGCCGTTGAAGCCGTAGGTGCCGCGCCAGCTCGGCGGGTTCTGGTACTCACCGACGACGATCAGGGTGTCGGCGCAGGTGCCCGATCCCGTGCGTTTCGCGCTCAGCCGCAGATCTGATCCCATGACGCCGCCGGTCACCGTCCAGGGTGCTCCGCAGATGCCTGACGTGATGGTGCCCCCGGTGATCGAGAACGGGTACGTGTTCGGGGTGAAGTCGACCTGGATGACGAAGGTGGCGGCACCGTTGTGCACCTCGAGACACGCCTGCAGCGTGGTGGCCTGCGGCGTCGTGTCGCCCGCATCGAGGGTCTCCGCAGGGTTGCCCGAGGCGTCGAAGAACCTGGCGTTGCTCTTCGTCTTCGAGGAGTCGGAAGGGGTCTGATTCTTGTCGTTCATGGCACGGTCTCCCTGTGTCCGGTGGTGTGCTGCGGGTCAGAGCAGCTGCTCGGCGACTTCGACCCGCAGGCGAGCCCGCACATGCTCGAAGTGGTTGGCGATCGTGGACTGACTCGAGCCCGCGAACAGCAGCCCGAGCGCGACGTTGTCGAGGGACGTGATCAGCGATCCCGAGTCCCCGCCGGCGGACATGTTGGTGGTCACGATCTGGTCGCGGAACCGCGCCACTCCCAGCGCGCCGAAGTTCACGTCCACCGTCGCGTCCACGGCGATGATCCGTCCCGTCGTGAAGTTCGTGGTCCGGCCCGTCTTCTTGACCAGGTCGCCGACGGCCACGTTGGCGCGACGGCGCCATCCGCGCGGCGCACCGCTGAAGTACGTCTCCCGCGTGGCGTCCTCGAAGGCGACCTCGCCGATGGCGCAGTCCACGAGGTTCTGCTGGTTCTCGAGCGCGACGGCCGGAGCGAACTGGATCGGGATGAAGCGGGTCAGGATGGCGATGCGATCCTGCGGGTCCACACCGCCGTCGAACCGACCGGGCTGCACGATGGCGCTGCCCAGCGGCGCAGCGTTGGAGTTCGCCAGGACGTGGTTGTTGCTCAGGACGTAGAAGCGGCTCGGGATGCCCACGCCCGGGGCCGGTGGGTCGACCGTTGCTCCGGGGAGGAAGTCGTAGACGACGCTGCCCATCGTGCCGGCGGTCACGTCGACGTTGCCGATGGAGGCCCCAGCAGGCGCCGGGCGATGCCGGCGTCGCAGCGTCTGCGGTTCGGCCTGGGGCGCGGCCAACGGCGCTCCGGCGCGGGCGTCGTCACCCGCCACGGCGTCGTACCGGTAGCCCTCTGCGGTCACATCGCCCAGCGTCACCACGTCGATCGGAGTGCCGTCGTGGGTCTGGCGGGGGAGGATCTCCTGGTCCGTCAGCAGCGCTGCCGGCTGCTTCTGCGTGACGAAGACCAGGAGCGCCTGCGTCCCGGTCGGCTGGTGGTCGGTCCACTTGACCCCCAGCCCGAATCCGACGACGTTCGAGTGTCCGCCCGCCGGGTTCAAGAACTCTTGCTGTGCCTGCTGACGATCAGCGACGCTGAGGTGCGCTCCTTCTTCCAAGCGCATGTTCTCCGGGATGGGCATGAGGTGCTCCTGTCTGCTTGCTGTGCACGACGGCGACAATGAGGAATTCGCCGGTTACGCCCGGCACTGCTGGCGACGCGCCAAGGCGGGGATATCGGGGTGATCGACGAGGACCAGCCCGATACATGCAGAGTGCGGATTCGGCTGTTATCCGGGAATTACTACCCGCCCGAACATGACGTCTTGTCCATGGGCCTCGGTGCTCCCCGTGCCACGGCCCGTGGCGGGGCTGAGGGGGACACGTCAGCGGATGACGGGAAGTGGGGACGCGGTCACGCTCGGAGGTGTCGAACCGGTGCCTTCGGTGCCTCCGCTGACGGTGATCTCCGCGGTGCCCTCGACGTCCTGCAGGGAGGCGACGAGAGTGGCTCGGCCCGGGCGGATGGCGATGACGGTACCGGGATCCGGGCCGACGGAGACGACGCCGGGAACCCTTCCCTCTCCTTCGCCTTCCGTGATGCGCCACGACAGCTCCTCGACCGGAATCGGTCTCGTCGGTCCGTTGTCGTAGATCCCCGTCGCGCGGACCGAGGAACTGTCTCCCGGGGCCATCGACACCATGGACGGATCGAGCCGAATCTGAACGAGCCTGGGGTCTGCAGGCCTGGTGTCGGTAGGCCTGGGATCAGTAGGACCGGGGTCGATGGGAGTCGTGTCGGTGGGTTCAGGAGATCCGATGGGGCTGGAGGGGAGGACAGACCCCGATCCGGTCGGGGGTGGCGTGTTCTCGGGCAGGGAATCCGCACCTCCGAGTGTCAGCAGCCCCACCCCGAGCATCACGGCTGCCAGCATGATCACGGCGGCGTGGATGGCCCACAGCCGGCTCCGGTAGCGGCGCGCGCCCTGGGCCAGGGGGCGCCGGACGTCCGCGGGACGGCGTCGCGCCTTGTCCGCGGCCGCTGCCAACAGGGCCCGGCGGGTGGCGGGATTCATGCTGCGTCGCCGCCCGGGCTGGGCCTGTCGAGCACGGCTCGCGCTGCCTCCAGGTCCTGCCTGACCGCTGCCAGAGGTCTGCCGGTCAAGGCTGCGATCTGCGTGGTCGGCAGGTCCACGAACTCGCGGAGCACCACGACGATGCGTTCATCCAGTGAGAGGGCGCTCAATGGCGTGGCAGAGTCGGACGCAGTGCCGCCCGGTGGCCGGCCCCCGCCGGGCGGTGCCACCCAGCGGCGATGGGTGACCAGCAGGTGCACGAACACGCACAGCACGTAGAGGCGCAGCTCCGGACTCACGGGCCCCGCCAGGTGGCCGCGGTCTTCGCCCATGACGCTTCCAGGAGCTCCGCGGACAGGGACAGGTCCTCGCACAGCAGCTGTGCGTACAGCTCGAGATCCCCTTTCTGGCTGTCGAAGGCCTTGCCGAGCTCCTCCTCACGGTCCCGGAGCGCCGCGGAGATCTTCACCCCGGAGGGAAAACCGCACTCGACCTCCCGGATCGCCGGGAACACCACCGTGAGCACCAGGATCGCCGCCCCCAGCCCCAGGCTCACCGACTCGCTGATCGGATGGAGGTCCAGACCCTCGAGCTGTCCGACGACGATCACTCCTGTTCCGAGGACGCCCAGCGCGACGCGTGCCGGCGTCAGCGCCGCTCGCAGTCGACGCGGGGGAACCTCACACATGGCCCATCACCGGTCCACCCCACGGGACGCCAGCTGCCGATGACGTGGACCCGGCGTGGTCAGGCTCGCGACTGCGACTCATCGGTGATCTCCTGGTCAGGGCGGCAGTTTCCTTGGTGGGGGGGTGGGCTCAGCGGGGTCGGAGTGGCCAGGGCCGCCACCCGTCGGGGAGGCCGGCCAGACGGCGCTCGATGTCCTGGGCCGGGATCCTGGCGATCTGATCGGGGTGGAGCTCTCCGGAGCTGCGGACCTCGCTGGAGCCGTCGGGGGACGCCCAGGCGTACTCGTAGGCTCGTCGGCGGCCCACGGGGTAGCGTTCGCGGAACGCGCCGGCGGCCACGGCCAGCACGAACTGTTCGAGTTCGTCGGCCTGGTTCTCTGCGGTCTCGTCACAGGCATCGCAGGAGCAGTCGGGAAAGGGCAGCTCGCACAGCAATCCGGCGTGGAGGAGCACGCCCGGGTCGCTGGTGCACACGATGGTCAGCGGAGCGGCGTCGGGCCGGGCCGGGGTGAGCCGGGTGGCCCGGGTCGGATGGTCCGGGACGTAGAGCAGGTCCTGGGCGCAGGAGAGATCCTGGACGACCTGCACCTCGTAGGTGCCGGTGAGGTGGTCCACGAGGGCGTCGGCGACCTGGTGGAGGCCGGCGAAGCGCTCCGGATGGGTGATCCTGCTGTAGGCATCCTCGGGCGGATCGTCCTCCTCCCACCGTCTTCCGTAGGGGATCGGGCGGCCCTCGGAGGTGTGGAACACCTGCTGGGGCAGGGGCGGGCGCCGGTAGCCGGCAGCACCCACCGGGGTCGGTGGCGGCGCGGTGGTGGGGACGGGTTCCCAGTGCGCCCAGTCCTCCACGTCGTCGACGAACGCGTCGATCTGGTCGTCGGTGGCCAGGTGCAGGTGCTCCACCAGAACAGATATCTCGAACCGGCCGCCTTCGGCGTCCACGGTGACACTGCCGTCGGTGCTCTGCTGCCATTGGGCGTCGGGGCGCAGACCGGTCAGGGTGTTGCCGATGAAGACGGTTGCCGCCGCAGCCAGGGCGGGGTCGGACCGCAGGCGGTGGACGTGCTCGCGCAGGAACGACACCAGAGCCGGCAGATCACCGGCCAGGACCTGTGGACGTACCTGCTGGGCGGCGCAGAAGCTCAGGAACGGACCGTAGCCGGACACATGCCGGATGAGGGCCGCGTTCTCGACCTGGACGAAGTCGCTGGTGCTCTGGTTCCGGGGCACCGGCAGCGGCTGGACCGGCCCGTCGAAGACGTCCTCAGCGGGATCCATGGGCCACCTCTCGTTGCGACCCGTGGTGCGCTGTGGGTCCAGGGCCGGGCTCCTCCCGGCCGAGCGACCCCTGGATCCGTTCGACGGCAGGCATTCACTGGTCCTTCCACCGGGAGAAGAGGTGTTCGGACAGGCGGAGGGCGAGGGCAGCCAGGACGCGGACCGGATTGGCTGCGGAGCTGAACGGCATCACCGACATGTCACAGACGTAGAGGCCGTCGGCGCCGCGCACCTGCAGGTCTTCGTCGACCACCGAGTCCGAGGTGATCCCCTCGCCGCGGGCGGGACGGTAGGGCATGGCGAGGGTGCCTGCGGCGTGGTGCACGGTGCCGCGACCGAAGCCCTTGCCGTCGTGACCGAGCGGAGCCGTGGTGGGGACCTCCCCCGTGTTCCGGACGGCGTAGCCCGGCGGCGGGGGATCGCCGCAGTACTCGAACTGATCCAGGATGCGAGTGCCCACGCCGTTGAGTTCGGCGAAGATGTTCTGCATGTTCCGGCCGGTGAGCCGCTCGATCCTGGACACGGTGTGGGACGTCCAGTTCAGGTTGGAGAAATCGATCTGTGAGACGTACTCGCCCGGTGGAGCAGGGTGCACAGCGTTGCCGGGATCCAGGCAGTTGGCGAAGCTGAATTTGAAGTCCAGTACCGAGGCGGCCCCCGGCGGTTGCAGATCTCGGGTGTCGGGGTCGTTGTCGCGGCGGTGCCAGTACTCGTGGTTGATGTTCAGCTCGACGTTGAACGGGTGCTGGACGTCCTGATCTCCGCCGTCGTTCCTGGGATAGAAGATGATCTTCGCGTGCTCGTTCCGGGGAATCTCCAGAGTGGTGCCCCTGCACCGGGTGACCAGGGCCGCGCGGCTGTCGGTGGTGGGGTGATCGGTCAGGCCCTTGCCGATCCCGTTCCGCACCGCTTCATCGAGGGACCGGCCCAGGGCCGAACGCATGAGAAGTCTGGGGCTCTCGATCGAGCCGCCGGCCAGCACCACCCGCGGAGCGTAGTAGGAGCGGGATCGGCCGGTGAGGGTGCTGCGGCTGACCAGGCGCAGCCAGTTGCTGGGGAGGCGTTGGATGTCCTCCACGTACTGGTTGAGCTGGAGGTGCAGGCCCGAGCCGTTGTGGTCACGGTCGCGCCCGAGCTGGTTGATCAGCAACTCGGCGGTGTTGAACACGCCGGTGGGTTCGACGAAGTACTTCTCCTGGGACGTTCCCCTGTCCACGAGGTACGGCTGGTGCAGCGCGCGGGGCGTCTGGTGGATCTCGAAGTCGTCGCCGAGCTCGGTGCGGCGCAGGTGGTCGACCAGCTCCTCGGCCTTCGACCCCATGGTGGCCGACTCGTTCATCGTTCTTCCAGCGGCCTCCAGCCGGTTGATCGTCGTTCCGGGGACAGCGACCACCGGGTCGGTCAGTGCCTCGCGGACGCCGTCCGGAAAGAACTCGAGCTCCCACGGTTGGATGGTGGGAATGAGCCCCGACCAGAACACCGAACGTCCTCCGAGGTTCAACTGAGGAGCCTCATGGATGTAGCGCTGGTCCGCGAAGCCGCCGGGTTGCCAGAACGTCTGGCAGGCGAAGCTGCGGGCGATCTCCGCGTTGTCGAACCTCGAGGTGTTGTAGACGTGGGTGGGAAACAGATACGAACCCGCCTCGAGCACCAGCACACGCGGAGCGCCTTTCGCACTGTCGACGTGCTCCACCAGGTCGTCAGCAAGCAGTCCGCCTCCGATGCCGGAGCCGATGACGATGACGTCGAAGTCGTCCCTCGTGCCCTGGTACTGGGTGAAGAAACGCCGTTGCACCTCGCTGTCGGCGGCGATGAGTCCTCGGTACTGCGAGGGATGGAAGCCCACGGTCGTCTCCTTCGCGTCCTCGGCTGCCAGACGCCGGCTGCTCTCCAGGACGGCCGGCTGGACGGTGCACCAGGGAAGGAACGGGACGGAACAGCTCCGCATGCTGTTCCGTCCCGCGCTCGCTTCCCGAGTGCTGCGGCTCGTCCTCGCCATCTCCCGGACACGGGGCGGCGACAGGAGGCGCTGACGGTGATCCACGCTGATCACCCGGTGTTCTCCCTGGTCAGACCAGGATGGGGACTGCACGGGGGCAGTTCAACAGTGATCGCGAACATGACGTCAGCGGGCCCGCGTCGACGTCGGGGCCGACCCGGGGCGACGGCCCCGCAGCGCATCGATTCTGTGACCGTGCTCGATCGGTTTGACGTTCCAGTAGTCACACAGGCGTCACGCCGCACCGCAGATGATCGAGGACTGCACAACCGGCTCTTCAGGATCCACCGACGCGTCGCCACCCGCTGCACCGTGGACCCCGACAAGCCTCGATACCGATGCCGTCGGTGGGGTCGATCTGATCGCCCGACCGGAAGGTCTGGAGAACTCGACTCCGGGGCGGCACGTCATTCCCCGCGGACTGAAGCCGTTGCGCTGGAGGGACAGGGTGCATCTCGTTCTGCCATTCAAGACGTCGGAGGCGATGACATGATTACCCGGAAATCCGTCGCGAACCTGTCGGGAGAGGAACGGAAGGCGTTCGTCGACGCTCTCCTCGCGGTGAAAGCGGCGGGGAAGTACGAAAAGTTCGTGCACTGGCACCATGAGGTCATGGCACCTGCAGTGCTGCCTGACGAACCTCATGACAGCTTGTACCGCAACGGGGCCCACCGCGGACCCGCGTTCCTGCCCTGGCACCGGCAGTTTCTGATGGAGCTGGAGGAGGAGCTGCGCACGGTGGATCCTGACGTGTCCATCCCGTACTGGGACTGGAGCGCGGACGCCGCCGATCCCACCGGTTCCGTCATCTGGTCCGATGACTTCATGGGCGGGGACGGGGTGCGCAGCGACGAGTGGCGAGTCGCCACGGGTCCGTTCGCGCACACGAATGGACACTGGCCCGTCCCGGACCACGGCGAGGAGGGGCTTCCAGGGCCGGGCCTGAAACGGATGTTCGGCGTGGTCCTGCAGCCTTCGTCCCTGCCAACGCGCGAGGACGTGGCCCTCGCCCGCGCCGAGACGTTCTACGACACCCCTCCGTACAGCCCCGGTCCCTTCACCACGGGGTTCCGCAACCGGATAGAGGGGTTCGTCACGCAACGGGGTGACAGCCGGGTGACGACTCGGGGCTCTCAGCTTCACAACAGGGTCCACGTGTGGGTGGGCGGGAACATGCTGTTGATGACCTCACCGGACGATCCCGTCTTCTTTCTCCATCACTGCTTCATGGACAAAGTGTGGGCCGACTGGCAGGAGCGGCTGCAGGCAGTCAATCCGGAAGGAGCTCCCCACTACGCGCCTCTGCAAGAGGGCCCTCCCGGACACAACATCGATGACGCGCTGAGACCCTGGAGCGTGACCGTCCGTGACGTCCTCGACATCGAAGCTCTCGGATACGCCTACGAGGGCGGCGTCTCAGACGTGCGCGCACGTCCACAGGCGGATCACGTTGCTCGACTTCGTCGGCACAGCCCCTTCTGGACAGAATGATCCGCCGTTGCCCTCGGGTCCGCACCCGGGGGAGGTGTGATTCGAGATCGTCGAGCGCGACGGGTCACTTGATGGCCCGCGTGGCATGGCGACACAGCGTGCCGTCACAGCGACACGGCTCGCTTCCAAGAACAGTCGGTTGAGCTCACAACCAGTCACGAGGTTCACATGTACCACACGACGGCGCACCTCACGTCGGCTGAGTTGGCGCTGGTTGAATGCATGGTCAAGGGCACCGTCTTTGGACCGGTGACCCAGTCCAGAGTCAATCTGCCGGTGATCAACGCCCGGGTCATTCGCGACGTGCTCCGCGGCCTGTACGACGATGTTGTTCCCGATCCGAAAGGTCTCCGTCTGCGCTGCACGCGCATCGCCGGGCGCATTGACCTCGACCACCTGGAAACCAGGATTCCCCTGGAGCTCGATCAGTGCGAGATCCCCGAGGGCCTGACAGCTGTCCGGGCCCGGCTGGCCAGCTTGCGGCTTAACCGTGCGTCCAAAGAACGCGCTGCATCGGAGGAAGCTGTCATCCACCTGGAGGGCCTCCATGTTGAGGCGCTCGGCCTGACCAGGACACACCTCGTGAATGAGATGGGTCCTGCTCTGTCCGCCGATGGACTGGTGGTGGAAGCCGATGCCGAGTTCAAGGAACTTTCCGTCCGCGGCCGGAGCTCGGAAGGAGTGGTCCGGCTGCGCGGAGCCACGGTGGGCGGTCACCTCGTCCTGACCGGCGCCCGGCTCACCAACACGTCCGGCCCAGCCCTGTACGCCAATATGCTGACCGTCAAGGGCAGCGCCTATCTCGATGAGGATTTCTTCGCGCAAGGCAACGGGCCTGATGGGGCCGTCCGACTGCGTGGAGCCACTGTTCAAGGGTGGCTCAGTTTGAGGAATGCGCGGCTCATCAACGAGACCGGCCCCGCGCTCGTGGCAGACCGGCTCACCGTCGCGTCCAACGCCTATCTCGACAAGTGGTTCATCGCTCGGGGCAACAGCAGAGACGAGGGAACCGTTCAATTGACGGGAGCCACCATCGGCGGACAGCTTCTCCTGACAGGCGCCCGGCTCAGCAACGAATCCGGTTCCGCCCTGGTCGCTGATCGGCTCACAGCCCACGCCAATATGTATCTCGATGTGGATTTTTCCGCCCGCGGCTGCGGGCCCAGGGGGGCGGTTCGCTTGCGCGGAGCTGCGATCAAGGGGTGGCTGAGTCTGAGTAGGTCGATGCTGATCAACGAGTCCGGTCCCGCCCTGGTCGCCAACTCGCTCACCGTGGGGTCCAACGCCTATTTTGATCGGCAGTTCATCGCCCGAGGCAACAGCACGGAGAAAGGGACGGTCCATCTGCCGGGGGCCTCCATCGGTGGAAAGCTCGACATGGGAGCGGCCCTGATCACCAACAAGTCCGGACGTGCACTTGTGGCCGACAGGCTCAGTGTCGTGGCCAACGCCTATCTCAATGAGCGTTTCACCGCCCGGGGCCACAGCGCGGAAGATGGAGCAGTTCACCTGCACGGGGCGACGATCGGCGGGAAGCTCGACATGAGAGCCGCTTCCATCACCAACACGTCCGGGCCTGCCCTCTACGCCAATGAACTCACTGTCGTTGCCAATGCGTATTTGAATGCGGGATTCACCGCCCAGGGCTCCGGGCCCAAAGGTGCCATCCGTTTGCGCGGGGCGACCTTCCAGGGATGGCTCGATATCACGGATGCCTTGATCACCAACGAGGCGGGCCCTGTCCTGTCCGCCGATGGGGTCACGATAAAACAGAACTTGTATATCGGTCTGGTGTCCGGTGACGAAGGCCGCCAACAGGAATCCGTGTCGCGGAACATCACCAAGGCACGAAATAAGCGCAGGAGTGACCATGCCGCAGTGGTGCTGACCGGGGCCGAGGTCGGCGCCACACTGAAGATCTCCCGTAGCACACTCGACGCAGCGCGCACGTCAGGTGACTGGGACATCACCGGCCTGACGTACCGGACTCTCGAGGCTGAGACGGCGCAGTACTGGCTCGACTTCCTGCGGTATGGCACCAGGGACTACTCGCCTCAGCCATATCAGGAGTTCGCCTCCTTCGCCCGAAGTCAGGGGGAGGAGAGGCTGACCCAGAAGATACTGATCGCCCAGCGTGACGATCAGCTCTCGCCCAGACCAGGCCATGGTGGGCAGCTCACCGACAGGCAGAAGGCGGCACTGTGGGTGCTTCGGCTGACTGTCGGGTACGGGTATCGGACTTGGAGAGCCCTGGCGTGGTTGGCAGGCCTCGTCGTGGTGGCCGTGGTGACGACCCACCTTTTCGGGGCATCGAGGTGGAGCGCACTGCGCCGGCCGGACGATTCGAAACCCGAAGCCGAGTGGGAAACGTGCCAGGAAATCGACCTCTGGCTTCTTGGATTGGAGACCATTCCTCTGGTGCCGCTGCTGCCCGTCGAGGCCGACCACTGCACGATCATCGACACGCCGCAAGGAACGATCTATCTGGTCGTCAGCATGGTGCTGAAGATTCTGGCCTGGGCACTGGTGACTCTGTTCATCGCCGGCTACTCCAACATAGTGCGCAAACCCGGCCCCTGATCTTCGTCTGATCCGTGGGCGAGGCCTGCCGTGGCGGTCTGCGTCGTCGCACATCTCCACCTCGGTGCGGCGTGCCCGAGCCCTCGTGGAACCGCTCCCCTGCGCGGTACGTCCCCGCTGCGGTCGATCAGTGCGCGCCCTCCTTGGCGACCACGGCCTTGACGGTGCGCAGCAGGATCACGAAGTCCTGCACCGGGGACCAGTTCTCCACGTAGTAGAGGTCCAGGCGCACGGCCTGCTCCCAGTCCAGGTCGTCCCGCCCCGAGACCTGCCACAGCCCGGTGATGCCCGGCTTCACCCGCAGCCGGCGGTGGACGTGCTCCTCGTACTGAGCCACCTCGGAGGGCAGCGGCGGGCGCGGGCCCACCAGGGACATCTCTCCCCTGAGGACGTTGAGGAACTGCGGGAGCTCGTCGAGGCTGTACTTCCGCATCCACCGGCCCGGGGCGGTGACCCGGGGGTCGTCGGCCATGAAGAACAGCACCCCGCCCTTGGCGTCGTTGGCGGCCATCAAATCGGCCTTGCGCTCCTCGGCGTCGGGATACATCGAGCGGAACTTCAGCATCCGGAACGTCGTCCCGTCGAGCCCGGTCCGCTCCTGGGCGAAGAGCACGGGCCCGCCGTCGTGGTTCTTGACGATCAGCGCGAGCACCGCCATGACGGGGGAGAGGGCCACCAGCGCGGCGACCGCGCCCGTGATGTCCACCAGGCGCTTGAGCATCCGCCGGGAGCGGCTCAGCCGCGGCGTGGAGACGTGGATCAGCGGCAGCCCGGCCAGCTGCTGGGTGTGGATGCGCGGGCCGGCGACGTCGGTGAGCCCGGTGTCCAGGACCAGGCGGATCCGCTCGTCGGCCAGGTACCAGGACAGGTGCCGGACCTCCTCCGAGCTCAGCGGCGCGCTCGCGGCCATCACCAGGGTCTCGATCCGGTGGGTCCGGCACGCGGCCACGATCCCCTCCACGGACGGCGCCTCCCCGGCCGGGAGCATGTTCTCGGGCATCCGCACCCGGGCCAGGTGGCGCGGCAGGACCCGGGACGACGACGGCGCGTAGACCGCCACCGGGTCGAAGCCCGCGGCCGGGTGCTGCTGCAGGGACTGGAGCATCTCCACGACCCCCGGCACGCGCCCGACCACCAGGGTCCGGGACATCGCCTCCCCGCCGAGCCGGCGGCGGGTCAGCCCTCGCCGCACCAGGCCGCGCCCGGCGAGCAGCAGGAGCGTGCCCAGCGGCAGGGCGATGACGATGTAGCTGCGGGCCATCGGCACGCCGAGCACGTAGGAGGTGATCGCCAGGGCGCCGAAGAACACCAGGGTGGCGCTGACCACCTGCCGGCTCTCCTCCACCCCGTAGCCGATCAGCCGCACGTCCCGGGCGCCCCGCAGCTCGAGCCAGGCCCACCAGGCCGCCCCGAGCACGACGCCCACCAGCCAGTACGGCACCGGCACTCCGCCGAACGGCAGCGACCCCTCCTCCAGGCCGAAGCGGATCAGCTGCGTCAGCCCGATCGTGGCGGCCAGGGCCACCGCGTCCAGGCGGCGGAGGCTCCGGATGTGGGTCTCCCGCCAGGCGGCGGGTCGTACGGTCACGTTCTTCTTCAGCACGTTGGTCACTCCCCCCGAGTGTGCGAGGGCCGGAACACTCCCCTGACGCCCCCCGGCGTGGTTCCGGCCCTCGTCAATGACTTTACAAGTGCACATCGATGAAAACACAGGATGCACATCGGGTGACTAGGGGGTTGGCGATCGCGTCAGGCCGTGCTGCCCACCGAGTGGGGGACGGGTGAGCAGGGGCCTGACCGACGGGCTGATGCCGGCGAGGGAACGGCGATGCGGTGCCGGGTGAGCGGTGTCGTGCCTGGTCCTACCGGGCAGTACCGACGATCCGCGGGGCTGTCCGCCCGGTCGTGCTAGCCTTGTCCGGTTGCCAAGGCGAGGGGACCCCCACGGGTCCCGTGATCGACGACGGCTGGTTGAACGTTCCCGTCCCCACTTGTGCGGTGCCACCCTTCCGGGTGCGTCGCACGGCGTCGAAGGATGCGGGGGAGGGTCTGCGGCCGGTATCGCCTGGCCATTGCCACGACAGACCCGAGAACGAGGAGTTCCCATGGTTGACACCATCCGCATCCCCGCCACCACGCGCACGGACTTCGGCAAGGGCTATGCCCGCCGGATCCGCAACAACAACCAGATCCCCGCGGTGGTCTACGGCCACGGCGCCGAGCCCAAGCACGTGATCATCCCCGGTCACGAGACCATGCTCGCGGTGCGCAACTCCAACGCCGTGCTCGAGCTCCAGGTCGACGGCGACACCGAGCTGGTCATGGTCAAGGACATCCAGCGCCACGCCACCCGCCCGGAGATCCTGCACGTGGACCTGCTGGCCGTGCGCCGCGGCGAGAAGGTCGAGGTCGAGATCCCCGTGCACGTCATCGGCGAGGTCGAGCCGACCGCCGTGCACAACGTCGAGGAGAACACCCTCACGGTCGAGGCCGACGCCCTGAACGTGCCCGAGGCCGTGACCATCAACCTCGACGGCCACGGCGTGGGCGACCACGTCTACGCCGCCGACGTCCGCCTGCCCGAGGGCGTGGCCATGATCTCCGACCCGGAGCTGCTGGTCATCAACGTCTCCGAGCCCCAGGCCCAGGACCTCGGCGAGGACTCCGCCGGCGGCGAGGACACCGCCCCCGAGGGCGACGTCGTCCCCGAGAACGAGGCCTGAGCTCCATCGTTCGACTGATTCCGCGCGGTGCGGGGTGGCTGCGGCTGCCCCGCACTTCGCATGAGCGCACCGACCCGCAGACTTCCCAGGAGGCACCGATGTCCGACGCATGGCTGGTGGTGGGACTGGGCAATCCCGGTCCCGAGTACGCCCGGACCCGGCACAACGTGGGACAGATGGTCCTCGACGAGCTCGCCACCCGGCTCGGCGGGTCCTTCAAGGTGCACAAGGCCCGCGCCCAGGTCCTGGAGTCCCGGCTGCGCCCGGGCGGGCCGCGGGTGGTGCTGGCCAAGCCGATGACCTACATGAACACCTCCGGCGGGCCCGTGGCCGGGCTGGCGAAGTTCTACGACATCCCGCCCGAGCGGGTGATCGCGGTGCACGACGAGATCGACATCCCCTTCGCCGCGCTCAAGCTCAAGATCGGCGGGGGAGAGGGCGGGCACAACGGGCTGCGGGACATGTCCAAGGCCCTGTCCACCAAGGACTACCACCGGATCCGGGTGGGAGTGGGGCGCCCACCGGGGCGGATGGACGCGGCCTCCTACGTGCTCAAGCCCTTCTCCTCCGTCGAGGGCAAGGAGCTGCCCTTCCTGCTCGACGACGCCGCCGACGCCGTCGAGCACCTCGTGGAGCACGGCCTGCTCGAGGCGCAGCAGAAGTTCCACGCCCGCTGACCAGCACGCGGCTCCCTGCACGCCCTCAGGATGTGCTCGGGCAACGTCCTTAGACTTCCCGCAGGCGCGCGGGCCGTCCGTCCCGGCGCCCATCGGGGGAAGGATCACGGGGTGCGTTCGAGGGTGCAGAGGGGCTCGCATCGTGCCGTGCCGGGATCCGGCACGCGCCGGCTGGGCGTGCTCGCCGTGGGGCTGCTCGCCGTCGACGCCCTGGCGCTGACCTCCCACCGCCTGCACCACGCGGTGCTGCGGGCCGATCCGGACGAGCGCTGGCCGCTGCCCTTCCGCAGCCGAGCGGTCTGGAACGGCGGCGCCGACGGGTCCCTCCTCGAGCTCTGGGGCCTGCTGCAGCTGAGCGTCGCCGCGGTGCTCCTGGTGCTCCTGGCCCGGCGGGCGCCGGGCCGGCGGGTCCTGGGGATGTGGGGAGCGGTCCTGCTCGCCATGGTGCTCGACGACCTGTTCCGCCTGCACGAGCGGGCCGGAGCGCGCCTGCGGCTGGAGCGGTGGACCACCGAGCTGTCCGCCGCCGGCGGCCAGGAGCTGGGCGGACTCGTGTTCTGGGCGGTGGCGGGAGCCGTCCTGGGCGCCGCACTGATCGGCGCCCACGCGGCCAGTGTCGCTCCCGCCCGGCGGGCCTCCCTGCTGCTGCTGGCCACCACGGCGCCGCTCGGGGCGGTGGCCGTGGCCTACGTGCTGCTCAGCGCCTTCGGCGGGGGACTGGTCCACGGTCTGCCGGGGCTCGTGCTGGTCGACGTGCGGGTCACCGTCAAGCTGCTCACCATGACCGCCTGCCTGGTGCTGGCGCTGCGCTGGACGCTGAACCCACCGGGCGGGACCGTCCCGGGCGGTCCCACCGGAGCCGCCCGGGAGTCCACCGCGGCACCGGCCGCCTGACCGGTGCCGCCGCCGCTCACTCGGCCGGCTGCAGGGCCGCGGCGCGGCGTCGGGCGACGTCGCGGCGGATCCACCAGGCGTTGACGAGGACCTGGCACAGGCCCATGGCCACCACGGTGCTCCACACCGTGCCGGCGGCGCCGAGCACCGGGATCAGCAGCAGCGCCAGGCCGATCTTCAGCGGCACCATCACGATGATCGGCACGATCTGGAAGCGCAGTCCCTGCACGTCGGTCATGTACATGCCCAGCGGGAACTTCGCGGCCTCGACGGCCACGTAGGCGCTGAAGGCCACCAGCAGGGACACGGGCAGCTCGATCTTCCCGTCCGAGACGAAGCCCACCACCCACGGGGAGACCAGGCACAGCCCCAGTGCCAGGGCCGTCCCGCCGGCCACGAACACCAGCGACATCTGCCACGGCGCCTGGACGGTGGCCGTGGCGCGGTTGCGGGCGAACACCGGCCACAGGGCCACTCCGGCGGCGGCCACGGTCTGCAGGATGATGCCGAAGAGCTGATAGCCCAGGCTGTACTGCACCAGCTCCGTGGCCGGGGCCAGGTGGGAGAGCATGATCCGGTCCGTGGCCAGGGCGATGGGCAGCATGATCATCTGCACGAGCATCGGCCCGGCCACGTCCATGATGCGCAGTCCCGGGAACTGGCGCGGCCGCAGCAGCTGGCGGGCCACCCTGCCCAGCTGGGGCCGCAGCAGCCGCTGGGCCTGCCACAGCCCCAGGGCACCGGCCAGGGCGTTGGCGCCGTAGGAGAAGACCGCCAGCCAGCTGCCGGCCGGGGCGGACAGCGCCACGGCCAGGCTCACGAGCAGGAGCATGGTCGGTGCCACCACGAACTGGTTGGCGATCTGGCGGGTGGTGCGCCCCAGGCCCACGAGGATCCGGGTGCCCACCGCCAGGGGCAGTCCCACGGCGAAGATGATCATGGCGACCATGGCCGGGACCTCGGCCTCCGTGCTCATGGCGTGGCCGAGCAGGGGCCGCCACAGTCCGAGGACCGTCAGGACCACGGCCACCAGGCAGATCGCGGCGGTGGAGAGGAAGATGATCCGGAACGCCGAGAGCAGGGTGCGCCGCACGACGTCGTCCTGGGTGGGGTTCTGCGAGGAGGCGATCACACCGATCGCGGCCGCGGCGACCCCGAGGTCGGCGAAGGGCAGCAGGTCCCGCAGGGAGGTCAGCAGCCCGTACTGGGCGTAGGCCTCGGTGCCGAAGTTGCTGATGATCAGGCGGGTGGTGACGATGCCCACGAGCCCGGACATGCCCATGAGCACGACCTTGGCCACGGCGGTGGAGCCCACGGCGCGGAACTGCTGCCGCCGGGTCGTCGCGATGATGCTCACGGCCGGCCGTCCACGGGATCGGCCGGGGCAGGCAGACCGCGTCGTCGGAGTCCGAGGAAGCGCGGCGCCTTGTGCGGCACCAGGATCAGGCCCAGGCACAGGGTGAGGATCGGTGCCACCGTGTACAGCGGGCCGAAGAACATGGTCCACAGCGTGAACAGGAGCGTGGCGGCCTGCAGGGGCGTCACGGAGCGGGCGGAGAACTGCCGGGCCAGCGAGTCGACGAGCGCCCAGACCAGGAGGCCCGCGAGGACGAGTCCCGGCAGCCCGAACAGGGCCCACAGGTCGCCCACCCCGGAGTGCACCTCGAGGCTGCGGCCGAACATGTAGTTGTAGACGTAGCCGTTGTCCGGGTCGTAGTTCAGCCGGCTCATGGCCTCCTGGGCCGCGGTGATCCCTGTGGGGTTCAGCACCGTGCCGGAGCCGAAGCCCTCGGGCCGGTGCAGGAACAGCCCGGCCGTCGCGGCCATCTCGGGGCGTCCGCCGAGCAGCACCGAACCGGCCCGGAGCACCTGCTCCTCCGTGCGCAGCTGCGTGGACAGCCCGAGCGTGCCGTTGAGCGCGAGACGGGTGAACAGCCAGTAGGCCACCGCGCCCACGGCCCCCACGAGCAGGATCATGCGCACGGCGCCCATCCGCCGGATCCGGTCGGTCAGCGGCAGGGCCTGGACCGTGAGGACGACACCGGCCACCAGGAACATCCCGGTCAGGGACCGGGAGTCGAGGGCGGCCGAGACCACCACGAGCCCGAACAGGGCGAGGATCCCCAGCAGACGGCTGTGCAGGGCCTGCGCCCCGGCCAGCGCGAGGACCGCGACGGGCATGGCCCACTGGTACTTCCACGGGTTGTCGAGTCCCGGCACGGTCGTGGCCTCCGCCAGGAGTCCCAGGCCGAAGAGCAGGCCGATCTGCCACTCGCTCAGGACCGGCCGCAGCCAGAGAATCAGCCCGGCGCCCAGCACGGAGGCCGCCAGCAGGGCGGAGTTCTGCACGGACAGGGACCACGAGACCTCGTAGGTCGAGGAGCTGGCGGCGGTCAGCCAGGCCCCGGAGGCCACCGACGCCGCGGTCAGGCCCAGCAGCCACGGGAAGTGCCGGTAGCGCAGGGCGGTGGAGAGCCACAGCGGCAGCAGGGCGAGCGCCAGGACGCACCCGGTGGTCACCCCGGCGCCGAGCTCGATCCGCATCCCCGCGTTGATCAGGGCCACCGCGGCCGCGGCGAAGACGATCCAGAGGAGCAGCAGGTTCTGGTACGGGCGCCGGCCCTCGAGCCGGCCGGTCCCCGTGGTCGGTGCGCTGTCGGACTCCGAGCGCCGGTGCGCCGCCGGGGCGGCGCTCACCGCCGGTCCCCCGACGCGGCGGGTTCCGGGGCCGTCTCCTCGACGGCATCCCCGCGCGCCGTGGCCAGGGCCCGGCGGTAGGCCTCGGCGTGGTCCGTTCCGGCCGTCGACCACTCGCGCCGGCTCAGGTCGGGCCGGGCCGCGCGGCGGACCGGTCCGTCCGCGCGCACGGCGGCCAGGGCCCGCTGCAGGTCCTCGGCGTCGAGCTCGTCCTGGAACAGGTGCACCCACCCGGGGCCGACCTCCTCGGCCAGCCGCCGGTTGACCTCGTTGTCCGGGACCAGCACGGGGCGGTCGAGGGACAGGGCGGTGAGCACCCCGCCCGAGTTGTGCATGTGCCGGTAGGGCAGCACCACGAGCTCGGCCTCGGTCACGGCGGCGACCAGCTCGGCGTCGTCGACGAACGCGAAGCGGAACCGGACCCGAGGATCCTCCCCGGCCACCGCGCGCAGGTCGGCCGCGAGCTCCTCGTTCGAGGGCTGCCCGGACACGGACAGCGACAGCCGCGGGTCGGGCAGCGCCCGGAACGCCCCGACGAGCGTCTCGGTGCCCTTGTACCGGCGGATCATGCCCACGAACGCCAGCCGTCCCGGCACCGGGTCCCGCCGCTGCCGCCCGGCGAACCAGTCCCGGTAGTGCCCGTGCAGCACCAGGGAGCGGGGCTGGTGGTCGGGCAGCCGGGTGCACTCGTTGAGGACGATCCGGTGGGTGGTCCAGCGGTCGAACCAGGTGAGCAGCGCGCGCTCCACGGGGGAGATGCCCTCGGGCAGGTGCAGGTTGTGCACGGTGCGCACGATCGCGGTGCCCTGGAGGCGGAAGCGCAGCACCATGGCGGCGAACAGCACCTGCCGGGCGAGCTTCTTGGGCCCCGTCCGCCCGCCCACCAGGATCTCCGGCCAGTGCGCGTGGAAGACGTCCACCCGGCGGGTCAGCGCGGTGCGCCACGAGAACGTGGCGAACTCGATCCCCTCCGCCCGGGCCAGGGCACCGGCGAGCTGCACGATGTACGGGTTGGTCGTGGGCCGCGGCTGCGGAAACGACGACAGCACCGTGGTCATGAGCGGATGCCCTCCAGCTCGCGCTCGGGAACCGTGTAGTCCCGGTCACCGGGGAAGGGCTCAGCGGCGGCCCGGTGGCCCGACGAGGCCGGCCCGGTCGCCTGGCGGGAGCGCAGCAGCGCGAAGCGGGCGAGGCCGAACAGCACGGCGAGGAAGAAGCCCGCGCCCGCGCCGCCGGCGGCGTAGAGAGGTGTGCGCGGGGCGATCGGGTTCTGCGGGGTCGCCGCTTCGGCCACGGTCTGGAGCTCCAGCGTGGACGCGCCCTCGCTGGGCTCGGGGGCGGCGGCCTCGACGGCGGTCTCGAGGTGCTTGGCCACGGCGTTGGCCAGCCGCGCGGCGCGGGCCGGATCGGTGTCGTCCACGCTGATGTCGATGATCGAGGTGTTCACCGGGACCTGGGCGTTCACCTGGTCCGCGAGCCAGTCCACGCCGTAGGGGAGGGACACGTCCTCGAGGACGGGGTCCAGGACCACCCGGCTGTTCACCAGCTCCGCGTAGGAGTGGATCTGGTAGTTCATGTAGTTGCCCACCTCGCCGAGCTCGTCGTTGGAGACCCCGGGACTCGGGGTCAGCAGCACGGCGCTCCGGGCCTGGTAGGTGGGCGTGGTGTTGGTGGCCACGAGCAGGCCCGCGCCCAGGCCCAGCACGGTGAGCAGCACGATCACGAAGCGGCTGCGCCACACGGCGACGAGGTAGTCGATCGGTTCCATGACGGTGTTCTCCCCCTGCGGCCCGACGGGGTGGGTGCACCGGTCCGGGGCTCAGCCCCCGGTCCCGCGGCGACCCCCCGGCCCGCGACTGTGCGAGGCGAAGAGCCCCCGGCCCTTCGCACAAGCAAGCGAATGTATATGCATTCGAAGCGTACCGAGCAGGCGTCGATGGGGAGATCCTCCGGGCGCACCTTCTTCTGGGGACAGCGCGGACCGTTCGGGGGACAGCACCTCCTGTGCGCTAGCCCATGTCCGACGCATGGCTGGTGGTGGGACTGGGCAATCCCGGTCCCGAGTACGCCCGGACCCGGCACAACGTGGGACAGATGGTCCTCGACGAGCTCGCCACCCGGCTCGGCGGGTCCTTCAAGGTGCACAAGGCCCGCGCCCAGGTCCTGGAGTCCCGGCTGCGCCCGGGCGGGCCGCGGGTGGTGCTGGCCAAGCCGATGACCTACATGAACACCTCCGGCGGGCCCGTGGCCGGGCTGGCGAAGTTCTACGACATCCCGCCCGAGCGGGTGATCGCGGTGCACGACGAGATCGACATCCCCTTCGCCGCGCTCAAGCTCAAGATCGGCGGGGGAGAGGGCGGGCACAACGGGCTGCGGGACATGTCCAAGGCCCTGTCCACCAAGGACTACCACCGGATCCGGGTGGGAGTGGGGCGCCCACCGGGGCGGATGGACGCGGCCTCCTACGTGCTCAAGCCCTTCTCCTCCGTCGAGGGCAAGGAGCTGCCCTTCCTGCTCGACGACGCCGCCGACGCCGTCGAGCACCTCGTGGAGCACGGCCTGCTCGAGGCGCAGCAGAAGTTCCACGCCCCGTGACGCTCGCCCGCGCGCTGCGGACGCGGGGCACCGTCCACCCGCGCGTCGTACGGAGCGCGGGTGTGGTCATGGTGGTCGACGCCCTGCTGCTGAGCGCGCATGTACTTCACCGGGGTGGCTCCGCGCTGGATCCGGACAGCAGCGGGTTCCGCCTCTTCCGCTCGTACCCCCTGTAGAACGGCGGGATCGACGGCTCCCTATTGGAACTCTTCGGCTTGCTCCAGCTCGGCACCGCCGCCGTCCTTCTGCTCCGGCCGGGTCTCGTCGAGCCGGCGCACCGGGTGCTCGCCGCCTGGGTCGGCGTCCTTCTGCTGATCGCCGACGACCTCTTCCGCATCCACGAGCGGGTGGGCGCCCAACTCGCCCTGGGCCGGTTCGTGCCCTCGCTCGGTGCGAGCACCGCCCAGGAGCTCGGCGGACTCGTCTTCTGGGCGCCGTCCGCCCCGGTCTCTTCAACGGCCCGTGGGCGAGGTCGCGGCGCTGGTGCGGATCACGGTGAAGCTGCTGACCATGACCCTGCTCCTGACCCACGCCCTGCGACTGCGCGGAGCCCCGGAGGTGCAACCGGAGCGCTCCTCGAGCTGACGCGCTCCGCCCCCGCGCCTCCGGACCGGCGGCCCCGATCTTCCCGATGGGCTGCCGCATCGCTCCTGGTCAGCCCGAACGAGACCTCCTCGTTGTCTGTCGGCAATGTCGGCGCAAGTTCATCAAATTCATGGTGAGACGCGGTGCCGCGTGCTTAGGCTTCATCCGCAGGCCGAGCCATGCGCTCGGGAACGCCAGCGGCGCTGGAGGCAGGCCATGAGTTCCTTGCTGAGGAAGGCGGTGGCGATCCTCGCGGCCGGAATCGGCCTGATGCTGGTCTTCGCGGCGACGCAGCTGCTCACGGTGTCCCTGGCTTTTCCCAACGTCCAGAACCAGAGCCGGGCCCAGATCGAGCGCGAGATGACGCCCTGGGCGGAGTCCTCCGGCGACGTGGTCGAGGACGAGGAGAAATACCGCACGAGGCAGCGCAGCGTGACCATCACGGAGTCCGCCGGCGCCGTGACGGTCCAGTGGCAGCTCAGCTCCACGCGCGACGACCCGATCATCCGGGCAGCCGCCTCGGGCGGGCTGCTGACGGCACCGGACGCCTTCGTGGGCGAGGTCGGACGAGTGGGGTTCAGTGCGTCCCTCGGCGCCAGTGCTTGGGAGCCGTTGTCCGGCACCAGTCCGCCCGACGTCGTGTACGGAGCGGGAGGTGCCGCGACGGCCACGGCCTCGTCCTGGGTCGACCTGTCCGACGAGCACGTGCTGTTCTCGGTGCACCCGTCCTGCGCCGCACGTCGCTGCGCGGTGGACGTCACGGTGACCTCCGACCGGTACCGCAGTGCCGGGGTGAACGCGCTGCCCGAGGACACCGCATCGGGTCCCGGCGTCGGCGGGCTCTCACCAGCGGTGGACGAGGTGCGCTACCTGGAGCCCGCCTCCCAGCGGCTCGCAGTCCAGGAACGGCCGATCTCGCTCGTGCTGGTGCGCTCCGACAGCGCGGCACCCGTCGAGCAGCGAGGCCCCGTGGGCGCCCTGGTCCATCACCCGCTGTGGCCGGCAGTCAAGAATCTGTGGCGCCACGTCTGGTCGACCGTCCCGTGGTTCCTGCTCCTCCTGGTCCGGGCCCCCGCGTTCATCGGTGGCACCACCCGGCGGGAGCTCTGGCTGCTGCTGTCCGGTCTGCTCCTGGCCCTGTACATCGCCAACGCCTCGGTGCTGGGATACTTCGGGCAGTGGGTGCTCCGACAGATCGCCGACGGGCTGGATGTCGGGATCCCGGACTCCTTGGCCCCGCCGTTCCACCTGGCCGCCCTGCTGGGCGTGGTGTGGGCTCCCACCGCGATCCTCTCCTTGACCGGGTCACGCTCCGTGCGCTTCCTCGTCCTGACGTACCTGGTGGTCCTCACGGCTCTCGGGGTGCTCGTGACCACGGTGTCCGTCCAGATGCGCGGGCTCGAGCTGTGGGGGCCGGTCACCGTGGTGCTGCTCGGCATCGCCCTGATCGTGGCGGCGCTGTCCCAGTACGTCAGGAGTGCCCCGATCGAAGGGATCATCGTGCTGGCCGGCACCGCGACGTCCGTGGCCGGGGCCGCTCTCGCGTCGGAGTCCACCACGGTCACGGCCTGGACCGAGGGCATCGGCACCTTGGTGTTCAACGCCCTGTTCGTGGCCACCCTCCTGATGATCCCGGTCAGTCTCGTGGTCAGGAGTTTCTGGGACGATGACCGGAAGCGGGCCAGACGAGTCTTCTGGCTCTTCTCGGGCGTGATGTTCCTGCTCGCTCTCTGGGTGGCGCTTCCCCGTCAGGTCCCGACGGCGACGCTGGTTCCCGTGGGGGCGTGGGACGTCTATCCGCTGGCCAACGCGACGGTGCACGCAGCCAAGCTCGGCTTGTTCGCCGCCCTCCTGGGCGGCCTGTGGCTCGCATCGCGACGGGTCCGGGAGGAAGATCTCGGCGCCGCACTGCCCCTGGTGTGGGCCGTGGGCAGCGTCATGCTGCTGCGCCCCGACTCGCTGTACGTGGGGCTGCCCCTGGCCTTCCTCACCGGCCTCGTGGTCCTGAGAGCCGCACTGACGACCCCCGTACCGCGGAGCCTCGAGCACCAGTCCATGGTCCTGCGCATCGTGCGCGAGGGGAAGGACCAGCGGCTTCTGCGCAGTGCTTCCACCGCACTGGAGAAGCAGGTGGCCGGCGGGGAGAAGACCACCGGAGCCGTGCAGGAAGCGCTGCAGAGCTGCCACCGCGACCTCTCGCGGTTCTCGACGCCGTGGGCCGCCGCGGCGATCGCCAGGCGTCGCGCCTCGACCTTCGGCTGGGGATCCGTGTCCGCGTGGCGGCGGGGAACATCGGGCGCGGCGATCGCAGCGCTGGCCGGTCTGCCCGGTTTTCTGCAGGGACTCGCGTCCTTGTCGCAGTTCGTGGACGCCCGCCAGGACGTCCCGCTGCTCAGCGCGTCCGCGACCATCGTCCTCATCCTGAGGTATCCGCTGTACGGGTTCTTCTTCGGATATTTCCTGCCCTGGATCGTCGGTGACACCGCGGTGCGGAAGTCGCTGACCCTCTTCGCCGTCCTCGGCGTCTCGGAGTCGATCGTCCTCCTGCTTCCCTACCAGCAGCAGGGCGAAGTGGTGGGAGCCTTCGTCTCGTGGATGGCGCAGCTGTTCTTCATCAGCTTCGCCCTCGGCATCTTCTTCGATCTCCTGACGCTTCGCAGGGCCGGCTTGGGGCTGGACGCCCTCCTGGACGTCCATCACACGAGCCGCGTCGTCGCGTCCACCTACGCGGTGTCGGTGTCGGTGTCCGCCGCCCTGACGGCCGCCTTCGCGTCCAGCGCCGTTGACATCATCATGGGCAAGCTCAACGGCACCTGACAGCCGCTCCCTGCTCGGGAACTGGCCCGACCGGGCGGGAGGCACCGGCCCACCGGCCCCGGTGGGACTCCGCTCGCGGTCAGGTCATCAGAGGTGTGGTGGCCAGGGTCCGCCGGCGCAGTAACACCACGATCACGCCACGTGGTCACACTGGTCTGAGCACCTCCGGAGCGCGGACCACGCCGGCAACGACAGGAAGCCCTCCGCTCGTGCACCGCTGAAGGGATGAGCGCAGACGGCCGAGACGCCACCGCTGGGGGTCGCCGAGGTGGCCCGTGCCTCCCAGTACACCGACCCCACCGACGGAGGCACGTGATGGCCGAGTTCCGGATCGCCACATTCAATCTCGAGAACTTCGACGAGACGGCTCCGCGTGGCGCGCCCTCGCTCGAGGAGCGGATCCGTCTGATGCGGCCCCAGATCGTCAGGCTCCGGGCGGACGTGGCGATCTTCCAGGAGGTCAACGGACAGGACCGTCCGGGGGTGCCGAGGGACGTGCACGCGCTGCGCCGGCTGCTGGAGGGCACCGACCTGGAAGGGGCCGAGATCGCCAGCACCCGAGGGGCCGACGGTGGCGTGCTGGAGCAGCAGAACCTCGTGATCGCCACCCGGTTGCCCGTCCTCGAGGTGGAGCAGCTGCGCAACGACCTGGTGTCCGCGCTCCGGTACCGCCGCCTGACCGCCCGTCCGCCGGACTCGGCCGCGGTGGAGATCACGCTGGACCGTCCCCTTCTGCACGCCCAGCTGGACCTCGGCGGCGGGCGGCGACTGCACGTGATCAACGTGCACATGAAGTCGAAGATCCCGACCAGCATCCCGGGGCAGAAGATCGACGCCTACACCTGGCGGTCCGCCGACGCATGGGCCGAGGGGAGCTTCATCTCCGCCATGAAGCGGATGTCCCAGGCCCTGGAGGTGCGCCGGCTCGTCGACCGGATCCTGGACGGAGATCCGGAGGCCTACATCGTGGTGGCCGGGGACTTCAACGCCGCACCCGACGAGGTGCCCGTGCTGGCCATCCGGGGGGACGTCGAGAACACCGGGAACCCGGAGCTGATCCGGCGCATCCTGGTGCCGATCGAGCACACGGTGCCGGAGTCGGCCCGCTACACCCTCTTCCACCAGGGACGAGGGGTGATGCTCGATCACATGCTGGTCACCCGCAACCTGCTGGCGTACTACCACGGTTCGGAGATCCACAACGAGGTCCTGCACGACGAGTCCGCGGCCCACGCCTTCGACGACAAGTACCCCGAGTCCGACCACGCACCTGTCGTCGCGACCTTCCAGCACGGCTGAGTGGCGCCGGGCCGGAGGAGCCGACGCCACCTCGGGGTGGGGCTCACCGGCTCGCGAGCCAGGCCTCGGCCTCCTGGGACTGCAGGGACAGGGCCTTGCCGATGAACGGCTCGGCGGCCTCGGCGACCATCTTGCCCACGAACGGGATGTTCGCCTTGACCACGCAGTGCACGTGCACGTCGGTGGTCTCGCCCTGCGGCGTGAGGGTCTGGGTGGCGGAGCCGGAGACGGGCAGCGCGCCCACGGCGATCTCGGTGCGCACCACCCGGATGCCGTCCCCGTCCGGGGTGGAGTAGGTGTCCACCTGGGTGAGCTGCACCGAGGAGCCCACGAACTTCCGGGCCATCTCGGGCAGCCGGTCCGCGGCCATGGTCCGCACCGTGGTCACGGCGAACTGCGCCTCGACGTCCCCGACGACCTCCACCGAGTCCAGGGTGGCCCCGGCCCGGTGGGTCACGTGCCGGATGAACTCCTCGTCGGAGAAGGTCACCACCACCTGCTGGAGCGGGGCGGGGACGGTGGTGGTGGCGGTGACGGCCATGGAGGGCTCCTCAGCAGTGGTGGTTCGCGAGCGGTGGATGCGTGCTCCCATGGTAGGCGCGCTCCGGTTTCCGCTGTCGCGGCCGGGAGCCCGGGACCTCGTCAAGGAGTCTCGAGCCGGGCCCTGTCGGGGCCCGGGAGTAAGCTGGGACCCGCGAACGTTGGCTCCGACAGCCTCTGTGCTCCACCAGCACCCCACTCAGCGTCCCAGGAGACTGCTCACTCATGACCTTGTCCGGACTGCTCGCCGCCCTCGGGGCGGAGCGCTCCTTCGCCAACCTCCGCACCCAGGCCGGCCTGCCGCCGGGGGAGCGCAGCGCCGAGACCGTGATCAGCGCCCCGGACGGGATGCGCGCGGTCCTCGCCGCCCAGCTGCGCGGCGCCCTCGACGACGCCCCGGCCGACTCCCGCGCTCCGGTGCTGCTGGCCGTGACCGCCACGGGCCGCGAGTCCGAGGACCTCGCCGCCGCCCTGGGCGCGTACCTGCCGGCCGAGGAGATCGCGGAGTTCCCGGCGTGGGAGACCCTGCCGCACGAGCGGCTCTCGCCGCGCTCCGACACCGTGGGCCGCCGCCTGGACGTGCTGCGCCGGCTGGCCGGCAAGGACGCCGAGCGCCCGCTGCGGGTGGTCACGGCCCCGGTCCGCTCCGTGCTCCAGCCCGTCGTCGAGGGCCTGGGGGACATGGCCCCCGTGCGCTTCGCCCGCGGCGAGGAGCTCGACTTCGACGCCGCCGTCACCTCGCTCGCCGAGGCCGCCTACGCCCGGGTGGACATGGTCACCCGACGCGGCGAGTTCGCCGTGCGCGGCGGGATCATCGACGTGTTCTCGCCGGTCGAGGACCACCCGGTGCGCATCGAGTTCTTCGGCGACGAGGTCGACGAGCTGCGCTGGTTCGCCGTGGCCGACCAGCGCACCCTGAGCACCGGGGAGCACCCGGACCGGCTCGTGGCCCCGCCGTGCCGCGAGGTGCTCATCACCCCGTCCGTGATGTCCCGGGCCGCGAAGCTCAAGAACTCCCTTCCCGGCGCCGAGTCGATGCTCGAGCGGATCGCCGGCGGCATCTACGTGGAGGGCATGGAGTCCCTCGCGCCCCTGCTGGTGGACGGGCTGGTGCCCGTGCTGTCCCTGCTCCCGCCCGGCTCGCTCGTGGTGGTCATGGAGCCGGAGAAGGTCCGCACCCGCGCCCACGACCTCGTGGCCACCAACGAGGAGTTCCTCCTCGCGGCCTGGGACTCCGCCTCGGACGGGCAGTCCGCGCCCATCGACATCACCTCCGCCGAGCACGTCGTCCGCAACGACGACGGCGAGGGCCGCACCCTGGCCTCCGGGTCCTTCCAGACCCTCGCCGAGGCCCGGGCCACCGCGCTGGAGACCGGTCTGGGCTGGTGGGCCGTCACCGCGCTCAACGTCAACGCGGTGGCCGGCCAGGACGTGGACGCGGACACGGCCGCGGAGGACATCGCGCTGATCGACTCGGAGGCCGACACCCTCACCGTGGCCGCCCGGGACCCGCTGGGCTTCCACGGCGACGTCGAGGCCATGCTCGAGTTCCTGCAGGGGCGGGTGGCCGACGGCTGGCGCGTCGTCGCCGTCACCGAGGGGCCGGGCCCGCTGGCCCGGATCGCGGAGCTGCTGCACGAGGCCGGGATCCCCGCCGCCCGCCGCGACACCCTCGCGGAGGAGCCGCAGCCCGGGATCGTGGAGCTCACCACCGCCGTGGCCGGCAAGGGCTTCGCCCTGGACGGGCCGAGGATCGTGCTGCTCACCGAGGCGGACCTGCTGGGCAAGGCCAGCCCGTACACCACCAAGGACATGCGCAAGCTCCCGGTGCGGCGCAAGCGCAACGCCGTGGACCCGCTGGCGCTGAGCCAGGGCGACTTCGTGGTGCACGAGCAGCACGGCATCGGCCAGTTCGTGGAGCTCATCCAGCGGCCCATCGCCGGCGCGATGATCAAGCCCGGCCAGCCCAAGCCGGTGCGCGAGTACCTGGTGCTCGAGTACGCCCCCTCCAAGCGCAACGGTCCCCGGGACCGCCTGTTCGTGCCCACCGACCAGCTCGACCAGGTCACCAACTACGTGGGCGGTGAGACCCCGACCCTGTCCAAGATGGGCGGGACCGACTGGAACAAGACCAAGCGCGCCGCCAAGAGGGCCGTCCGGGACATCGCCAACGAGCTGATCCGCCTGTACTCGGCGCGGATGGCCTCCCGCGGGCACGCCTTCGCGGAGGACACCCCGTGGCAGCGCGAGCTCGAGGAGGCGTTCCCCTACATCGAGACGCCGGACCAGCTGACCACCATCGACGAGGTCAAGGCGGACATGGAGCGGGAGGTCCCCATGGACCGGCTGATCTCCGGGGACGTGGGCTACGGCAAGACCGAGGTGGCGGTGCGCGCGGCGTTCAAGGCCGTGCAGGACGGCAAGCAGGCCGCCGTGCTCGTGCCCACCACGCTGCTCGCCCAGCAGCACGCCGAGACGTTCACCGAGCGCTTCTCCGGCTTCCCGGTGCGCCTGGCCGCGCTCTCCCGGTTCCAGAGCGCCAAGGAGACCAGGGAGACCCTCGCCGGGCTGAAGGACGGGTCGATCGACGTGGTGATCGGCACCCACCGGCTGCTGTCCAAGGAGGTCCAGTTCAAGGACCTGGGTCTGGTGGTCATCGACGAGGAGCAGCGCTTCGGTGTGGAGCACAAGGAGAAGCTCAAGGCCATGCGCACCAACGTGGACGTCCTGGCGATGTCCGCCACGCCCATCCCGCGCACCCTGGAGATGTCCCTGACCGGCATCCGGGAGACCTCCACGCTGGCCACCCCGCCGGAGGAGCGCCACCCGGTGCTCACCTACGTGGGCGCCTACACCGACAAGCAGGTCTCCGCCGCCGTCCGGCGCGAGCTCATGCGCGAGGGCCAGGTCTTCTACATCCACAACCGGGTGTCCTCCATCGAGCGCAAGGCCAAGGAGATCGCCGAGCTCGTGCCCGAGGCGCGGATCGCCGTGGCGCACGGGCAGATGTCCGAGTCACGGCTGGAGCAGATCATCGTGGACTTCTGGGAGAAGAAGTTCGACGTCCTGGTCTGCACCACCATCGTGGAGACCGGTCTGGACATCGCCAACGCCAACACCCTGATCGTCGACGGCGCGGACCGCTACGGCCTCTCGCAGCTCCACCAGCTGCGCGGGCGCGTGGGCCGCGGCCGCGAGCGGGCCTACGCCTACTTCCTGTACCAGGCCGAGAAGCCGCTCTCCGAGACGGCGCTGGAGCGGCTCAAGGCCGTCGCCGCCCACAACGAGCTCGGCGCCGGCATGCAGCTGGCCGTCAAGGACCTCGAGATCCGCGGCGCCGGCAACCTGCTGGGCGGGGAGCAGTCCGGGCACATCGCCGGCGTGGGTTTCGACATGTACCTGCGCCTGGTCGGCGAGGCCGTCGCCGAGTACCGCGGCGAGGAGGACGAGCGGCCCACCGAGATGAAGATCGAGCTGCCGGTCAACGCCTACCTCCCGCACGACTACGTCCCGGGGGAGCGGCTGCGCCTGGAGGCCTACCGCAACCTCGCCAACGCCGCCACGGAGGAGGCGATCCAGGAGGTCGCCGACGAGCTCGTGGACCGTTACGGCGAGGTCCCCGAGCCCGTGCAGAACCTGCTCGAGGTCGCCCGCTTCCGGGTGAGCGCCCGCGCCGCCGGTCTCACCGACGTCGCGGCGCAGGGCAGCATGATCCGCTTCGCCCCGGCCGACCTGCCGGAGTCCCGGCAGATGCGGCTCACCCGCCTCTACCCGGGCGCGCAGATCAAGACGGTGCCCGGCACCGACACCTCCCAGGTGCTGATCCCCAAGCCCAAGACCGAGCGGATCGGCGGCAAGGACCTCGTGGACGGCGCGGTGCTCGCCTGGGCGCGCGGCGTGGTCGAGGCGGTCTTCGCCAAGGAGCCCGCCACCACGGCCTGACCGGCGAGACCGCGGTGCGGCGTGCCGGAGGGCCGGGCACGCACAAGGTCCTCTCCCGCGGCGGGAGAGGACCTTGTGCGTGGTGGGACGGCGTCGTCGGGCCCGTTCGTCGTCGGGCCCGACGCCTGGGCCTACTCGACGGTCTTGCCGTACTTGTCGTCGTGGTGGACGGCCGCGGTCTTGGCGTCGCGCTCGCGGACGTCCCGGGGGCCGTCGTCGAACTCGGCGGCGGTGCGGCCCCCGTCCATGCCGGGGACCTCGGTGGACGAGGGGACGTCCATGAGGACCGTGCGCCCGCCGAAGGCCTTCTTGGCGGTGCTGTTCTGCAGGATGCCCACCGGGATCAGCAGCGCCAGGGCGTACAGGCCCAGGCCGACGATCCAGACCAGCGGGCTGTTGGGGTAGCTCGCGAAGGCGACGAAGCTGCCGATCATGATGGCCATGCACAGCACGAGGAACACGAGGTTGTTGACCATGTGGCCCTGACCGGAGTGCGAGCGCACGGTGGCGCCGCCCGTGCCGGCGCTGCGGCGGCCGGTCGACGCGTCCGCCGAGGTGCTGGTGGGCGACTGGGCTCTGTTGGCCATGGGTCCGATCCTTCTGCCAGTAGGGGCGGCCGGGCGGCCGCGATGCATTCGGCTCCAGTCTAGTCGCACCGGCCGACGCCGGGGCCTCCTGCGGGCTCGTCCCCACCGGGTACGCCGACGGCCCCTCCCGCGGATGCCGGAGGGGCCGTCGAGCGCGCTGGACTGCCGGGACCTACTGTGTGGCCTTGCCGAGGGCGTCGTCCTGGTGCTCGGCGCGGACCTGGGCGTCGCGGGTGGCGATGTCGCGGGGCGGATCCGGGAAGCTGGCCGCGGTGGTCGGCTCGCCGGCGACCTCCGTGGTCGGCGGGACGTGCATCAGGATGGTGCGCCCGCCCTCGGCCTTCTTCGAGGTGCTGTTCTGCAGGATCCCCACCGGGATGAGCAGCGCCAGGGCGTAGAGTCCCAGCCCGACGATCCAGACCAGCGGGCTGTTGGGGTAGCTGGCGAAGGCGACGAAGCTGCCGATCATGATGGCCATGCACAGTGCCAGGAGGAGCAGGTTGTTGACCGTGTGCCCCTGCCCCGAGTGGGAGCGGACGTCGGCGACGCCGCGGCGACCGGTCGACGCGTCCGCCGAGGTGCTGGAGGACGACTGTGCTCGGTTGGCCATGGATCCATTCCTTCTGACGGTGGGAGCGGCCGGCCACGGCGGCCGCGGGGCGTTCGCGGCCAGTCTAGTCGCTCGGACCCGGCCCGAGGCGGCGCACCGCGGTGCGCTCAGCCGAGGAGCGCAGGACCGCTGCTGGCGCCGATCCGGGAGGCGCCGGCCTCGATCATCGCCAGGGCGTCCTCGCGGGTGCGGATCCCGCCGGAGGCCTTGACGCCGATGTCCGGACCGACCGTGGCCCGCATCAGCCGGACGTCCTCCACGGTGGCCCCGGCGGTCGAGAAGCCCGTGGAGGTCTTCACGAAGTCCGCGCCGGCCGCCACGGCGGCCTCGCAGGCCAGGACCTTCTGCTCGTCGGTGAGCAGGCACGTCTCGATGATCACCTTGAGCCGGGCCCCGCCCTGGTGTGCGGCCTCGGCGACGGCGCGCACGTCCGCCTCGGCCCGCTCGCGCTCGCCGGCGCGGGCGGCGGCGATGTCGATGACCATGTCGATCTCCTCGGCCCCGTCGGCCACCGCCCTGGCGGTCTCGAACGCCTTGACCTCCGTGGCGGAGGCGCCCAGCGGGAAGCCGACCACCGCGCAGGTCAGCACGTCGCTGCCCGCCAGCTGCTCGCGCACGAAGGACGTCCACACCGGGTTGGTGCACACCGAGGCGAAGGAGTACTGCTTCGCCTCCGCGCAGAGGGTGGTGATCTGCTCGCGGGACGCCTCCGGCTTGAGCAGGGTGTGGTCGACGTAGGAGGCGAGCTGGGGGGTGGTCACGGGCGGCCTTTCGACAGAGCGGGCGGATTGCGCCCAGCCTACCCATCGAATCGTTGAAGCCGTGGCTGTCACGCCGCCGAAGGAGGCCCGGCGAGGCCTGTGCTTCGGCCTACCGTGACCGTTGCACCTCAGACACGCCGCGCAGGACGGCTTCCACCAATGAGCCTTTGCCCGCTAGCTCGTCGGTCCCCACTGATGGCATCCGCCATTGCCCACCGGGATGCTCGGGCGCTGACGGGACGGGGACTATTCAACCGTGACCGACTTCGCCAGGTTGCGCGGCTGGTCCACGTCGTAGCCCTTGGCACTGGCGAAGGCGAGGGCAAAGATCTGCAGCGGGACCGTGGTGAGCAGCGGTGCGAGGAGCGCCGGGGACGCAGGCACGTAGAAGACATGCTCCGAGTGGGCGTCGACCGAGGTGTCGCCCTCCTCCGCGATGACGATCGTCACGGCACCGCGTGCACGGATCTCCTGGATGTTGGAAACCACTTTGGCGTGCAGGGAATCCCGTGCGTTCGGTGACGGCATGACCACCACGACGGGCTGTCCCACCTCGATGAGAGCGATCGGGCCGTGCTTGAGTTCACCTGCGGCGAAGCCCTCGGCGTGTATGTAGGCGAGCTCCTTGAGCTTGAGCGCGCCCTCCATGGCGACGGGGAAGCCCACGTGGCGGCCGAGGAAGAGCACGGACTTCGCGTTCGACATATCCGCGCCGAGCCGTTTGATCTTCTCGGCGTCGTCGAGGATGGCCTGGATCGTGGTGGGGATCTCCGAGAGGTCGGCGAGCACGTCGGAGATCTCGTCGCGGAACTTGTTGCCGCGCAGCTGGGCGAGGTACAGGCCGAGCAGGTAGGCCGCGGTGATCTGGGCGAGGAACGCCTTGGTCGAGGCGACGGCGATTTCGGGGCCGGCGTGCGTGTAGAGCACGGCGTCCGATTCGCGGGGGATCGTGGAGCCGTTGGTGTTGCAGATCGCCACGACCTTGGCGCCCTGCTCTCGGGCGTACCGGACAGCCATGAGCGTGTCCATGGTCTCGCCGGACTGCGAGATGGCTACCACGAGGGTCTTGTCGTTCACGATGGGATCCCGGTAGCGGAACTCGTGGGAGAGCTCCACTTCGGTGGGGATCCGGCACCAGTGCTCCATGGCGTACTTGGCGACCTGTCCGGCGTATGCCGATGTTCCGCAGGCGAGCACCACGATCTTGTCGACGGAGCGCAGAATCGCCTCGTCGATGCGCAGCTCGTCGAGCACGAGGTCGCCCGAGACGTCGGATCGCCCCAGGAGCGTCTGGGCGACAGCACCCGGCTGATCGTGGATCTCCTTCTCCATGAAGGAGTCGAAGCCGCCCTTCTCGGCCGCAGCGGCGTCCCAGCTGACGTGGAAATCTGTGCCCTCGGCGGGTGCACCGAAGAAGTCGGTGATGGTGACGTCGTCGGGTGTGATGGTGACGATCTGGTCCTGACCGAGCTCGACGGCGCGGCGCGTGAAGTCGATGAAGCCCGAGACGTCCGAGCCGAGGAAGTTCTCGCCGTCGCCGAGTCCGACCACGAGCGGCGAGTTGCGGCGCCCAGCGACGACGGTGCCGGGCTGGTCCTGGTGGATGGCGAGCAGGGTGAAGGCACCCTCGAGGCGTTGGCAGGCCTGCTGCAGCGCAAGGGTCAGGAGGTCGCCCTCGGCGCCGCCTTCGACGAGTGCACGGTAGAGGCGGCCGACGAGTCCGGCGGCGACTTCGGTGTCGGTGTCCGAGAGAAAGGTCAGGCCCTCACCGGCGAGTTCGGCCTTGAGTTCGGCATAGTTCTCGATGATTCCGTTGTGGATCAGCGCGAGCTTCCCGTTGTCGGCGAGATGGGGGTGCGCGTTCTGGTCGGTGGGTCCCCCATGGGTTGCCCAGCGGGTGTGGCCGATACCGGTCATCGAGGGCGGCAGCGGGTCGGCGGCCAGTTCGCCCACGAGGTGGGTCAGCTTGCCTGCCTTCTTGCGCGACTCGATGCCGTCGGCGGTGATCACCGCCACGCCCGCGGAGTCATACCCGCGGTACTCGAGGCGCCGGAGGCCCTCCATGACGACGTCGAGCGCTTGGTGCCGCGCTTCGGACGGCTCCTTCTCGGACGCCGGAGCGACAGAATTCAACGCCGACGATGCCCGGCCCTTGCTCCGGCCTACATATCCCACAATTCCACACATGATCTCGAGCTTACCGGTGCTGGTATTTGTGAATTAGTGTGACGGGCGCCGGGTGAATAGTCGTTGTTGCTTCGGCAGTACGGAAAAGCAGTACGCCACTGTTGTCAGACTTCTTATGCGCTTCGTGCAGAGCCGACGGTGGCGCTCCGTGGTGGAGAAGGCGTCCGGTCAGGGCGGTTGCCGGTTATGCAACGTCATCCTGACGGCTGGTTGGTCGGCATCAAAAAGAATCCGATGGTCGGGCACGGGTGCATGATTTCGCGAGGGTTACGATTTGTCGGTCAAAAAGAATCAACAAATAGCGCCCTCGCTCGGACTGAGGACTGTAGGCATTACTGGATGGGAGTTCCCGATAAGGGGCCCAACACCCGCCTTATCGCGCTCGTGCCGAGGGCAGCAATGATCCTGTTCGCCGGCTGGGGCATCCACTATCCCGGCAGCAGTGATCGCACCGCCTGTTCGCCCGGAGCCCTGCGCTCAGCCACCCAGTGCTTGCCTCATGGCCTCGTATGCCGGGGTCGGACGCCCGTCGTCGAACAGGAAGTCGTTGCCCTGGCGTAGTCTGCCGTGGCCGTCGATCCACCAGTTGTAGCGGTCATCCACGCCCCAGGTGGTGTACGAGACGCAGGCACGTGAGCGCAGACAGGTGGCCAGCACCGCGGCGTACTGCTCCGCCTGGGCGTCCGCGCCCTGGCCGTTCGTGACGTCGCTCTCCGAGATGCGGACCCGCAGCCCGGCGTCCTCGAACAGGTCGAGCGTCTCGGTGAGGTCGTCGGCGGGAATGGCGTCGGTCTCGAGGTCGTAGACATGGGACTGGAGGCCGACGCCGTAGATGTGACCTCCCTGTGCGTTGGTGTCGAGCACGAGCTCGAGCAGGGCGTCCTGGCGGTCGCCCGGCACGTCCGCCCCGTTCTCGTTGATGAACTGCTTGATGTCAGGGTCGGCGTCGTGGACGGCCCGGGAGACGACCGCCGGGTAGCCGGGTCCGAAGACGCGGTACCAGATGTTCTGCTGGAGGCTGGTTCCCTGGTCGACGTCGAACGGCTCGTTGACGACGTCGAGTGAGGCGAGCCGTCCCTCGAAGTGCGTCACCACCGTGGTGACGTAGTCGAGCAAGGCCTCGGCGCTGGCACGGCGCTCCGGCTCTGAGTCGGTCGGGAGTTCCTGCATCCAGCGGGGCATGGCCTCGCTGAAAGCGATGGTGTGCCCGTGCACCGTGATGCCCTTGCTCTCGGCAATCGCGAGGATCGCGTCGGCCTCCTCGAAGGTGTACACGCCCTGCTGCGGGGAGAGGTGCTGCGGCTTCATCGCGTTCTCGGGCGTGACGGCGCCGAAGTTGCCGACGAGCTCCTGCGCGTAGTCCGCATCCGAGGCGAGCGGCCCGAGGGCCACTGCCGCACCGATCGTGAAATCCGGGCGGGCCCGGGCGGCCAAGGCCTGCAGTCCGTCCGCCGACGGCTCGGCCTGTGCCACCGCGGGGCCCGCGGTGGACAGCGCAGCGCCCTCCGGCGCGGTGGCGGTGAAAGAGCTGACCTGGAAGGACCCGTCGACGCTCGACAGCCCCAGCCAGAGCTTCCCCGACTCGAACACCCTGCCGAAGGGCAGCGAGGACACGATGTCCTCGCCGTCCGCGACCTCGAGCGTGTCCCCGGACCGGCGCACCGACAGCGTGACCTCCGGGTCGGAGACCGTCACGTGCTCGTCGTGAACCGGTTGAGGGTCGGTCACGTCCCGCTGGCTCGATCCGTCGAAGACGGCGATCTCGAGGTCGTCACCGCGGAGGGTGAGCCGCAGGCCCGCCGGTTCGATCCGGAACTCGTCGGCGATCACCGGCGGGCTGTCGTAGACGGTCCAGGACGCGTCGGCGGTCACGTCGGTGAAGGTCGCACTGAGGAGGAAGTCCTCATCGGCCACGAGATGCGTGCCGGCCAGGTTGACCGGCGGGTTCGGCTGGCCTCCTCCGCCGTCCTGTTCGACGATGCTCCGAGCGGCGGTCGCGACCTGCAGCCCGTCGCCGTCGAACTTCACGCCCGGCATGTGCTGCCAGTCCTCCTCGAGCAGGTCGACCACCACGTCAGCTTCCGGAGTCGGGTCGCTCGGGAAGCATCCCGCGGGGGCGAGCAGCAGACCGGACGCCAGCACGATCAGTACGCGCGGGCGCCCGGGCCTGGGGCTCAGGGCCGCCACCAGCGGACGTCGTCCACGTAGGCCAGCACTCCGGAGTTCCCCGAGACGTAGACCTGCAGGCTGGCCTTCGCGACCCTTGTCGAGCTCGGCGAATACGTCAGGTCGACGTTGGAGGCGCCGAGTGAGGTGCTGGCGAGTTTCCACTGCCCGGAGATCCAGTTGCCATTGGCGTCGTACTCGTCGATGTACCAACCGACCTCACCGGCGGTGCGGTTCTTAACGTCGAGGTACGCCGAGATGTTGTAGCTGCCCGGCGTGACGTCGACCTGCGGTGAGAACAGGTGGCCAGTGGTCGTCGTCCCCTGCAGTTTCACAGAGTTCACCGGGTTGGCCGGGGCGCCGTTGTCGGCGTTGTCGGCCACGATGGCGGTCGCAGCGTCTGTCCTCCAGCCACCGCTGATGCCGGCGTCGAAGGTGCCGTTGGCCACCAGGTTGGCGGGCGGCGGCGGTGGAGTCTCTGCGCCGAGCGCCAGCATCTCCACGTTGTCCAGGTAGGCCGTGATCCCGGTCCCTGTGACGATCACCTGGAGACGGGCCTTGGCGACGTTCGTCGAGCTCGGCGTGTAGGTGAAGTTGAGTTCCTCCACCCACCGGGAGTTTTCTCGCTGGCGGTATTGCCCGGAAACCCATTCCCCGGCCGCGTTGTACTCGTCGACGTAGAACGCCACCTCACCGGAGGTCAGCGCGGCAACGTTGAGGAACGTCTTGTACAGATAGTTCGTCCCTGGGGTGACGGCGACCTGTGGGGAGAACAGATGCGATGGGGTTGAACGCGACACGAGCTTCACAGAGCGTGTGGGGTCGGGATAGCTGCCGTTGCCGGCGGCGTCCGCGGTGATGGTCGCGGGAGCGTCGGTCTGCCAACCCTCTCCGATGCCCGCATTGAAGCTGGCATTGGGCATCTTGTTGGGACTGCCCGTCACGATGCCCTTGGAGACGTTCACGTTCTTGATCTGGCCGGCCGCCACCTTGGTCTTCACATAGGCGGCGAGCTCGTCCAGCTCGGCGGTGCCGTACTGGTAGGCGCCCGGATCGGAGCTCGGGTTCTTGGCGATGTCGTGGAAGGTGAACACCACCCACCTCTTGGCCGCGATGGCCTCGTCGACCTTGGCCTTGAGCGACGCCACCGTGTCGAGTCCCTCTTCGACCGCGACGTTCTGGATCAGATAGTCGCTGTGGGGCCAGACGTTCGCGCCCTCGTCCCTGAAACCGCGCATCGACGAGTAGTACTTCGCCGCCTTGGCCATGACCGTCTGGTCGTAGTCGCCGTACGGCGGCGCGAAGGCGGTGGCCGTGATTCCCTGCGCGGCCAGTGCGGCCCTGCTGTTCGCCATCTGCGCCTCGACCTGTGCCGCGGTCAGCTTCCGTGCCTGACAGCCGTTGCCGGCCGACGCGAGGCACGGGTGGTCGACGCTGTGCGAGCCGATCTCCCAGCCGTACTGGGACTGCAGCTGCTTGATCTGCGCCCATGTCATGTAGGGCAGACTGCCGTTGGCCCGACAGGAGTTCGGCACCGTGGTCATCCCGACACAGTTGGTGACCACGTAGTTCGTGCCGGTGAGACCGTGCTTCTGGAGCGTGGGAGCGGCCTCCGTGAGGGAGCTGAGGAAGCCGTCATCGAAGGTGAACGAAACCAGCGCCGAGGGAGCGGGATTGTTCACCGCGGCGCTGGCCGGCCCGGCTGTCAGCAGTGCGGCGGCCATGGCCCACACCGCCACCAGTACGGTCGCGAACGAGGCGCGTTTCCGCGCCACCTTGGATCTGGTTCTGGTCACGAGTCATCCGTTCTCTTCGGGTGCCCACCATGCCGGACTGCGCCGTCAGTTGGTGATCACGGGCCCTGCAACTGCTCGAACGCCTGTGCGACCGGCTGGACTTCGACGCCGCTCTCATCGATGAGCCGCAGCTGATCGGCGAGGACGTCACTGGTGACGGTGTTCCGGTCCGCCGTCATGGCGTTCTCCTGAGGGCCGGTCGACTCAGGGGCCGCGATCTGGTGGTAGACGAGGATCAGCCAGCCGTTCACCCTGGATGTCTCAGCGAGCGCCGAGGCCAGCTCGTCCGGCGTCGTCTCGTTGGTCACGTAGAAAACCGTCAGGTCGTGCGGTTCGAGGTTCTGCCGGGTGTTGATCCCGTGCTTCGTCCCGCGCACGAGGTCGAAGTACTTGCTGGCGTACCAGTCGACCTGGGGATCCGACCGTCCGTACGGGGGCGCCAGGTCGTCAGTGCCGAGGCCGGCAGCCGCCAGCATCTCCTCGCTCCTGCGCAGCTGCTCGTCCAGCCGGTCGGCGCCGATCGAGGTGAGATCGACGTGTTCGTAGCTGTGTGCAGCGATCTCGTGTCCGGCCTCGTGCATCTGCCGCAACTCGGCGGCCGTCATGAACTCCGCGGTCTCGATGGAGCTGGCATTGACGTACTGGGTGGACCGGAATCCGTACTCGTCCAGCAGAGGAAGGGCACGGTCGTACACCGACTGCCAGCCGTCGTCGAACGTGATCGACACCATGGGCCGGTCCCAGCGGAGGGGTCCCTCCTGGGTGACGTCGACCAACGAGTAGTCGCGGACCCCCGTGGTGCCTTCCCCGCGCGACACCAGGGTGCTTGTCGCTGTCCTCGCGCCCTCGGGGGCCTGGAAGTTCTCCTTGATCGTCGTCCACTCTCCTGCTGGCGGCAGCGTCGCCACGTGGTGGAACGCGCGCCCACCGTCGGCGAGCTCGAACTCCGCCACCACGTCCACCTCGCGCTCGGACCGGTAGGTCGCACCGAACTCGAAGTACTGGTCGGGTGCCACCGGGACCGGCTGGTACTCCCACTTCGCCTCGCCGCTCTGGTAGTTCTCCACACTGGTCCAGAGGAAGCTGCCGTCCTCGTCCTCGCTGCGTCCGGACTCGACCGTCGACGTCCCGGAGGCGTAAGGGGACCAGAGGTCGGGTGCGCCCGGCTGGGAACCGGTGAGGTCGGGGTTGGGAACGAGGTTGGGACCCGTCGCCGCAGCGGCCGGCAACCGGACGTCGTCCGCCGCCTCGAGATACGCGCCCTCGACCGTGACGGTGCCCTTCGAGGCGAGCCGGAAAACGTACTGCACGGCGGTCACCGTGTCCGCGCTGTCGAACGCGTCGCTCACCGTGAACGGGGAATCTCCCGGCCGCTCGAGTTGGTTCGGCAGCTGTTCCAGAGTGGTGCTGCCGTCGGTGTGGTACTGACGGGCCAGCAGCGTGAAGTCCACGTCGCTGGTGGTGAACGCCTTGAACAGGTAGGTCTCGCCGGGAGCGACCTCCACCCGTGGACTCGTCAGCGTGACATCGCCAGATGCGTACTGGGTGATGTCGAACTGCAGGGCATGGGCTCTCACCTGCCCGTCGACCAGCTCCAGCGAGGCCTGGGCGTCACCGCTGTGGCTGACGGTCCAGCCGCCCACGGAATCGGCGGACGCCGATGACCCGGACCGCGCCAGGGTGCCCACCCCGCTCGAATCGAGCGGGGGGAGCAGGTTCGAGTCGGGCCGTGCCTGAGCGACGTTGTCCGTCCCCGCGGTGTACAGCAGCCATCCGCTGGTGATGAGGGCGATCACCACGGAGACGACGACGAGCGGATTCAGCAGCACACGGCGGAGCCGCCGACGTTCATGCCCCACTGCTCACCTCCACACGGGCAGCCCGTTCCGGGGACTTCCACGTGTTGATCTCGGGGCGCTTGAACAGACCGTGCGCGTTCGCGATGCAGCGGAGCGCCGCCGTCAGCTGAACCAGGTCCATGATGTAGAACAGGAAGTACGCCGTCGGTGCATAGACCGACAGCCGGGCACGCTCGCGCCTCGTCAGGTTCTCGTCCATCCAGACCGTCAGCAGCGTGTAGGCGGTGATGGTCGCGTACGCACCGATGACCAGGCCCGCCGTCTGCGTGGCCAGCGACCAGTAGACCGCGTACGTCAAGGCGAGGGGAGAAAGAAGCAGCGTCACCTCGCTGAGCAGGGCCATCGGCATCCGGTAGTAGGTCAACGTGCCGGTGTACCGGCGGCTCGGGTTGAGCACCAGCCTGCGGTACTTGATGAGGTTCTGGATGCTCCCGAACTTCCAGCGGTAGCGCTGCTTGGCCAGCGCACGGAAGGTGAGGACCCCCTCGGTCTTGGCGACCACGTCCGCGCCGTAGATCATGCGGAAGCGCCGGTTGCCCAGATTGGTGATCTTGGCGCTCAGCCCGATGTCCTCGGTGAGGGTGTCCGTGTCGTAGAAGTCGACTTTGCGCAGCACGCTCATCCGGTAGGTGGAGGCCACCCCGCCGACCACGAACTCACAGTTCAGCATCGAGTAGAGCTTCTTCGAGCGGTAACCGATCATGTGCTCGAAGCGTTGCAGGATGCCCAGAGCGGTCGGTTCTTCCAGGATCTGCACGTTGGCGGCGACACCGGCCACATACGGGTCGTCGAAGTAGGTCAGGGCATTGCTCATGGCGTCCGGTTCGATGATCGAGTCGGCGTCGAGTGTCATGACGAACTGGCCGCGTGCATACTGACGCAGCGCCTCGTTGAGGGCTCCGCCCTTGCCGACGTTCTCGGGCATCCGCACGATGCGCAGGTCCATGTCGGGGTGATGCATCTGGTAGTCGAGGACGATCTGACCGGTGAGGTCCGTGGAGGCGTCGTCCGCGACAAGAACCTCGTAGTAGGGGTAGGTGCTGCGCCGCACGGAGTCGAGCGTCCGCACGATCACCGCCTCCTCGTTGTGGGCGGCGATGACGACGGAGACGAGCCCGGGCACCTCAGGAAGGTCGGAGCGGCTCGAGACGGCCGTCACCGCGCACTCCGGCTCGCTCAAGCTCGGGAGCCGGAGGACGCCCCCCATGGCCTTGCGTCGCTGTTGCCAGACGTCGTAGAAGTTAGCGCCCACCAGATACAGGGCGAAGTGCACGACGTACAGGATGCTGACGCCCGCGAACAGCCAGAAGATCAGCAGAGTGATGTCCACGCTCACCATCCCGTGGAGCCGGCGGCCAAGGCGGGGACGCGGCGGGGCGTCCTCGCAGCCGCGGCGAGGGGAGCCGACGCCCCGGCGGGCTGGTGAATCTCGTCGAAGGTACCGGTCGTGGCGCCGGCCGGAGCAGTCTCGGTCCGCGCCCCGCCGCTGACGTAGGCCATGCGGGCGGCGCCACGCCGGTACATGTGGATGCCGATGAAGCGAATGACCAAGGTGAAGAGCACCAGGGTCCACAGCACCAAACTCAGCTGAGCCACGAAACTGATGAGGCTTTCGAACAGTGCCGCGTCCCGGCCGAAGGTCACCTGCCCGGTGACAGCGCTTCCCACCTGCATCATCGGAGAACCTCCGTGGATGCGTGCGTGTCGAGGAATGTCGCCGAGGCCCCGGCCATGGAGGCCGTGAGCAGAAGACGGTTGCCGCCCCGGAACATTTCTCGCGCGGATTCCGGGCTGGAACCAGCGTCATTGGGCATGACAAATTCGATCAACAGAATAACCCCCCGTGAATGGACGGCCCGTCCCCCGACGGGCCGATCGGCCTTCTTCCCCAAGGAGAACCGACAGGCACGAGCATCCCAGAACGTCGATGCCTCTGCAAAGTTCTCTGACCCACATTTTGCTTCGCGAGATGGCGCGGGTCGCGACGTGCAGTTGCTAATGTCAATGCAATTGTTCACATTCGAGACGTTATATGCGTACTTTGGTGAATTCTGTGGGTGCACATGGGGACAGACGGTCACTCATTGCAAAGGTAAACTTACGTCGAGTCTGCTCGACCGTGAGTCCGCAGATGACGGGTTGTTGCACTCCTGGGCGGACTCCGGGCGAGTGCAGGCCGATGGCTCCTGAAACGGTCGGCCCGCGGGTCGGCGTGGTCAGCATCCCGTACGGCCGGTTTCCGCACGGAGCTGCGGCCGCATCCGAGGAACCCCGATGCATACCTGCTCGATCAACTCGGGGCCGTGACCGTTCCGACACAATTACATCAGGAAAGTGTTCGCTAATCCGGCGCGGAGTGCTACATTCGTGGCACAGCGGACAAAGGTCCGCCTGACCTGCGCCGTTGGCGGTTGCCGAGCGGTCGCAGGGGTGCGTCGGGACACCCCCGGTTCCCCTGACCCCCGTCCCGGCGCGCCCCCGCAACCGTCCCGCCCCCACCCGAGCGGTGGAGCGGCTACTGCGCGTCGTCGTCGGCGTCGGAGCCGGCCAGGGCGTCGGTGAGCTGCTTGAGCATGGCGCCCATCCGGAAGCGCTCGGGCACGAGCGGCTCGATCCCCAGCTCCAGCAGCGGCGCGGCCGTCACCGGCCCCACGGTCGCCGCGAGCATCCCGCCGCGGAAGGCCGCCAGCAGCTCCTCGTGCAGACCCAGCTCCTCGGCCGTGCTGAACAGCGCGTCCACGGCCGGCGCGGCGGTGAAGGTCACGGCGTCCACCCGCCCGGCCGCGGCCTCGCGCACGAGCACCGGCACCTGCCCGGCGTCGTCGGCGGGAGCCCACCGGTAGGGGGTCACGGTGAGCACGCGAGCCCCGGCGTCCGTGAGCCGGCGGCGCTGGACCGCGTCCGCGATCCCGTGCAGCTGCAGGCCGACGGTGCGCCCGGCGAGATCCCCGCCGTGCTCGGCCAGGACCAGGTCCACCAGCCCCGCGGTGGTCTCGTCCGCGGACATCCCGGCGTCCTCGAGGCCCAGGCCGCGCACCGCGCCCCGGCCCTTGGGCCCGCGCACGTAGACGGCGGCCTCGCGCAGGCACAGCAGCAGGTCGGCGTCGAAGCCCTGGGCCACCGCGGCGTCGTGCCAGCGTCGCAGACCGTAGCCCGTGGTCAGCAGGACCAGGTCCGGGCGGGCCTCGAACATCGCCCGGGACGCGGCCGCGAGCCCGGCGTCCTCGCCCACCGGCTCCACGCGCAGCGCCGGGGCGTGCAGCACGCGGGCGCCGCGGCGCTCGAGGGCCGCGATCTGGTCCTCGGAGCGGCGGTGCGCGGTCACGCCCACCACCCGTCCGGCCAGGGGCAGGTCCTCAGCAGCCATGGGCGGTGACCTCCGCCAGGAACGCGTCCCGCTCCGCGGTCGCCAGGCGGACCACGGGGCCGACGACGACGACGGCGGGCGAGCCGCAGCCCGCCGCCGCGGTGTCGGCGACCGCATTGCCGAGGGTGGTGATCGTGGAGCGCTGCCGGTCGGTGAACCCGCGCTCCACCACGGCCAGCGGGGTGCCGGGGTCGGCGCCGTGGCGGACCAGGCCGGCCACGAGGTGGGGGAGGGTGGCCACGCCCATGAGCACCACCAGGGTGCCCCCGCCGGCGCCGAGGCCGGCGAAGTGGGCGAGCTCCGCCTCGGAGAACGGCACGTGCCCGGAGGCCACCGTGAACATCCGGGACACCTCGCGGAAGGTCACCGGGATCCCGGCCGCGCCGGGCACCGAGACCGCGCTGGTGATGCCCGGGACCACGTCCACCGGGATGCCGTGGGCGGCGCACGCGGCGAGCTCCTCGGCACCGCGGCCGAAGACGTAGGGATCCCCGCCCTTGAGCCGCACCACCGAGCGGCCGGCCAGGGCGTGCTCCACCATGAGGTCCTGGATCCGCGACTGGGGGACGGGGTGGTGGCCGGGGGTCTTGCCCACCGGGACGATCTCGGCGCCGGGGGCAGCGGCCGCCACCGCGCCGGAGGGCGCGAGCCGGTCCACGAACACGACGTCGGCGTCCTGCAGGGCCGCCACGGCGCGCACGGTGAGCAGGTCGTCCGCACCCGGGCCGCCGCCGACCAGGGTCACGCGGCCGCCGGTGCGGGCCGCGGGCTCCTGCACCACGGGCACGCGGGCGCCGGCGGCGGCCAGGGCCTCGCGCCAGCGCTGCGCCGAGGGGCCGACGACCACGGCGAGCGAGACGCCCGCGACGTCCGCCGGGCCGAGCAGCGCGGGCTCGGCCACGGAGCGGACGTCGGCGCCGGCGGCCTCGTAGCGGTGCCGGGCGCGCCGGGCGTCGTCCGGGGCGCCGAGGACGAGCACCGGGACTCCGGTGAGGTCGGCGGTCAACAGCATGCGGTCCTCCAGGGGGAGAGCGGGGGTCGTGGTGGGCCGGCCACCACTACCAGGATGCGGCACGCGTGTTACAGCACGGTTGCCCTCGTGACGCCGCGTGACGCCGGCACCCTCAAGGGGTCGTCTTTCGTAGTCTGGGAACCATGACGATCCCCGACGCCCCCGTCCTGCTCGCCTGCGCCCACGGCACCAGCTCCCCGGCCGGGCGCACCGCCGTGCAGCGCCTCGTGGACGCCGTGGCCGCCGAGCTGCCGGCGGTGGAGGTGGTGCCCACGTGGGTGGACGTGCAGACCCCGGACCTGGCCGCGCGCACCGAGGAGTACGCCGGGCGCCCCGCGGTGGTGGTCCCGCTGCTGCTCTCCGCCGGCTACCACGTGTACGTGGACGTGGCCGAGGCGGTCGCCGCCGACGACCTCCACCGCGTCTCGGCCGCCCTGGGCCCGGACCGGGCGCTGGCCCGGCTGCTCGCCCGGCGGGTGCACGAGGCGTGCACGGCCGCCGGGGCCCCGCTGGGGGAGCACGACGCCGTGGTGCTGGCCACCGCCGGGTCCTCCGACCGCCGCGCGGTGGCGGACTGTGCCACGGTGGCGGACCTGCTGGCCGAGGAGCTGGGGCGGCCCGTGGCGGTGTCCTACCTGGCCGCCGCGCGCCCCCGCGTGGCCGAGGCGGTGGCCGACGCCCGGGCGGGCCTGGCGGACGGGGGGCGCGTCGTCGTCGCCAACTACCTGCTGGCGCCCGGCTACTTCCTGGACCTCTCGCGGAAGGCCGGGGCGGACGTGGACACCGAGCCCCTGGCCGTGCCGGAGGAGGAGGTCCCCGCCGAGCTGGTGGACGTGGTGGTCTCCCGCTACCGCTCGGTGGCCTGAGCGCCGTCCCGCGGCCTGAACCGCCGAGCCCCCAGTCCGGTCGCAGTTCCCCAGAAATAGTCTGGGGGAACTG